>WRHT01000137.1 GCA_009783115.1 Desulfovibrionaceae bacterium
AGATACTTGCGCCCATGACTTCTATTGACAGCATGGAATTCTTGCTGGACAAGATGCGGCCCACAAAAAACAATCAAGACTTTATGAACGCCATGGGAAAATAGTCCGAAAACCTTGAATGGCGCGACGGGCTTGACTTGAGCGGCAAACCGCGCGATGTGTTTTGCAACCTGTGCCGGGATGGTGGAACTGGTAGACGCAGCGGACTCAAAATCCGCCGGGGGCAACCCCTTGGGAGTTCGATTCTCCCTCCCGGCACCAAAATATAATCCGACGAAGCCCCGCGAAGCCCAAAAAGCGACGCGGGATTTCACTTTTATAGAATAGACCGTCTGGCTTAGTCTCAAAAAGTCTGTAGACATCCCGCAAAAATTACGGTATTTCTGACGGTATAACGATTAGACTGATGCAAATACCGTCATCGTGAAATGCCCACGGCATAAGGATTTTTATGCTCTACGGTATTTCCCCGTCAGGGGATAACGGTATTTTCTCCACCAAGAGAGCGGGGGACGGCATGAAGCTGACTGATACTTTTTTGCGAGGCCTCAAGGCTACCGGTAAGGCCAAAAAACATCCAGACGGCGAAGGCTTGTATCTGTTTGTCTCCCCCACTGGTGGAAAGCTCTGGCGCATGGATTACCGTTTTGACGGCAAGCGGAAAACCCTTAGCCTTGGGGCATACCCGGCAGTATCTTTGGCGGATGTCCGGGCCAGGCGGCAGACGGCCAAAGCGCAACTTGCCCAAGGCGTAGACCCTGCTGCTCACAAACAGGCCGTCAAGGCAGCTGTCAGGGCAGAGGCGACAAACAGTTTTGAGGTGGTGGCCCGCGAATGGCTCAACAAATACAAGGAATCATGGATACCTCGCCACGGCGCCAAGATACTTTCCCGGCTCGAAAGGGATATTTTCCCCATTATTGGTGGTAAGACTGTCGGTTCCGTTACGGCCCTGGAACTCTTGGCTGCGTTGCGGCAGATTGAAGCCAGGGGAGCCAACGATACAGCCCGTCGCACCTTGCAGAATTGTGGTCAGATATTCCGCTACGCCATCGCAACAGGTAGAGCGGAACGCGACACCGCCGCCGATTTAAGGGATGCCCTCACTCCCGTCAGGCATGTCAGCTTTGCCACCATCACGGAACCCAAGGCCATAGGTGCGCTACTACGGGACATTGATGCCTATTCCGGCAATCTTATTGTCCAGGCGGCACTACGCATAGCGCCCTACGTCTTTGTCCGCCCTGGGGAACTGAGGCGGGCGGAATGGGCGGAGTTTGACCTTGCGGGCGCGGAATGGCGCATACCTGCCGGGCGCATGAAAATGAGGCAGGTGCATATAGTACCCCTTGCCAGGCAAGTGCTGGGCGTTCTGGAAGATTTGCGCCAATACACCGGGGCCGGGCGCTTTTTGTTTCCGTCCATGCGGGCCAACACCGCGCCTATAAGTGATATGACCTTGCTGGCGGGCCTTCGCCGTTTGGGGTATGGCAAAGAGGATATGACCGTTCACGGCTTTCGTAGCATGGCAAGTACACTGTTGAACGAGCAGGGCTACAACCGTGACTGGATAGAGCGTCAGCTTGCCCACGGTGAGCGTAACAGTGTCCGGGCCGCATACAATTATGCCGAATACCTGCCGGAGCGCCGCCGTATGATGCAAGAGTTCGCCGACTATCTCGACGGCTTACGGGCACAGGCGGGGCCATCTTGTAGAACCTGCGGCGCATAAGTAAGGCAGAAAGGCAAAACCCCTCCGGCTCACCAAGGAAATTTCCCTCTGCACCTCCGTCTCCATGCGTTTCTGCCTATGCTGCTCATCCGGTCAAGGGCCGCTTTCGCTCTCCGTTTCGCTTCGCTCCACTACGCCCTTGACCTGCTTGCGCTGCTTCGGCATCCACTCCTTACGACGGCGGCTCCGGGGGAAATTATTCCCCAAGGCCAGAAGCTCAAAAAGGCAGAGCAAGCCCTTCTGTCTTTTCGCCTTGTCCATCATTTTTTACTGTCCCACTTTGGGAGGGTTACAGTAGCCTAGTGAACCCCTCACATTTGTGCAGGGCGCACTTACCAGTTTCCTTCAGAAACTGCGTGCGCTCTGCGAGGCTGAAAAGGGCATCGCGGGGATATAGTGCTGACTTTTGTCTTTCAGGATGCGAGAAGCGTAGCACCGAGCATCCGGAATCCAGATGCGCGGGATCTGGCAGGTTGTATCTGGCGTCAGACAGATACCAACCTGTAAAGAAGAACGGGGATCATGCCGCTCAAAAAACATACTGGACTCTGAACAAAAACAGGAAAGGAGTTGGGAGCTGGATGGCAGAAAACGCCGGGAGATCTTAAGCTGCTCGACGTTGCGCCGGACGCCCTTTTCGGTGTAGGAATGGCTGGCGAGGTGGCGCTATGCCGGATATTCAACAGACATTCTCCCTGGACGCCGTTGCCAAACGTATCTTTGAGATACGCGGACAGCGGATTATGCTTGATGCAGACCTTGCTGTTTTGTACGGGGTGGAAACCGGAGCGTTGGTTCGGGCGGTTAAGCGTAATCTTGATCGCTTTCCGGAGGATTTTATATTTCGGTTGTCATCTGAAGAATGGGATTCTTTAAGATGCCAATTTGGCATCTTAAACACGGGACGCGGCCAGCATCGAAAATATCTTCCGTGGGTTTTCACCGAGCACGGCTCACTCATGCTGGCCGGTATTCTGAATTCTCCAAGAGCCAAGGAAATAAGCGTCCTCATCATCCGCGCCTTTGTTTGGCTACGACAGGCCGTACCCGCACACAAGGAGCTTGCCGTAAAGGTGGCGGAGCTGGAAAACGCTGTCGGCCAGCACGACGAAGCAATCAAAGCCATCGTTCATGCCTTGCAACAGATGATGACCCCGCCGGGAGATGAGCAGCGGCAAATTGGTTTTAGAGGCTAAATCCACAGCTAGGAGGCTCCCATGCGAAGGTTGATGACGGCGGTTTTCGTGGTGGCGGTGATCTTTGTGGCTGGCAATGCCTACGCTGCAACAACTGAAAAAAATAGCATAGATGGATTTTGGGGTATGACATGGGGTACATCATTTGATGAAATAAAGAATAATATGGCCCAAAATGGATACGTACTAAAGGATGGGCCAAAGGAGATGGGAGATACCATCCATTACATTTTTTATGGTAAATTTTTTGGAGAAGAAACAGATGTTTATCTCACGTTTAACACAGATAATAAATTTGTAGATGCTCAAGCCAGCCTTAAAGGCACTGATGAGAAATATAGAAAAGTTTATGAATTACTTGTTAAAGAATACACAGATAAAATTGATACAAGCAATAACTACAACATTGATACTATTATTCCATCTGTTTTTCGTGAAAAAGCGCCACCAAGAATTTGGGTAGATAATATAGGTGTATTGCGCCTTTCTCGCACCATTTTTAATGATAAGGATACTATCTCGCTTAGGTATTCTGAAAATGAGTATTTTAAGCAAGTTCTGAAGAATGTTAAAAAGCGTGCGCAAGATAAAGCTGAAGAAGAGCAGCGCGACAAAGACTCAAAAATCGGTTCTCGTGAAATTGTAAATATATACAATAGATTATCAGGCATAGGCAAAAGCGAACGCGGTGAATTTGAAAAAAAAGAAGACTATGAAAGCAGGATAAAAAATATAGAAAATGAAAATATTAAACAGTTTACTATTAAATTAAATGGTATTACTCCATATAGTCGTGAGTTTAAATACAATATTGATAAAGAAGAATTTGTATTTGAAGCATTCTCTACAGACTTTATGTTGGTATATGAAGTCACAAATTTAGGATCATATTCAGGAGAAAATGCCTTTGGAGTGAAAAAAGACATAAAAAAAGAAGAAAGAAATATATATAGTATTAAATTCAATAACATAGACAAGAAAAGCAAATGCTTTAAAAATGATAAGTTTACATTCAGTTTTAAATGCGATCCAGATACAGCAAAGAAAATTAAACAAAATCTTATTCTGATAGCGGAGGCAATCCCATCAAAAAGTAAAGTAAGGGCTTCTGCCCTTTCATATTTGGCTGGGAATGCTCAAGAAACATACTCGTATACAGAAGAAACGGTTGTCAACCAATCCCCTACAATATCAGACCCGTCAGATATAAAATCCACAATGTACGCTGTATATGCAGCGGCGCGTAAGTTTACTGTTGTAAACAAAGAAACAGGCGATATTATTTATGCTTTTGATATTGACAGTCAGCCTAGCGCAAAAAATACCAAAAAGAAAAAATAGGCCCTTTCTAGCCGCGCAGAATATTGCTATAATACGCAGCTTGAACGCAGTG
>WRHT01000138.1 GCA_009783115.1 Desulfovibrionaceae bacterium
TCTCCCAGCCCGGTCCCTTCAGCAACGGAACCACGGCCGTCACCCCCAACACCCAGATTGGCCAGGAAGAAGAAATCCGCCGCCTGAACATCGTGGAAGGCGCGACCTTGCAGGAACTGGTGGATGGCCTGAACGCCGTGGGGGCCACCCCGCGCGACGTGATCTCCATCCTGCGGACCATCAAGGCCGCCGGCGCCCTGCATGCCGCCCTGGAGGTGATCTGATGAACGATCCCTTGACCCTGTTTACGGATCAGGCCGGAGATGACGTCCGGCGCAAACTGGAGATGGAACGCCTGCGCTCCAACCTCAAGGCCCCCCAGGATCAGAAAGCCAAGCTGCGCGAAGCCTGCGAAGGTTTTGAAGCCGTCTTCATCCAGAAAATCTGGGAACAGATGCGCAAAAACGTGCCCCAGGACGGATACCTGCACAGCCGGGAAGAGGCCATGTACCAAGGCATGTATGACCAGGAATTCGCCCGCAAAATGGCCTCGTCCGGCGGCATCGGCCTGGCGGACATGCTTTATGACCAGCTCTCCCAGCGTATGGGGGACAGCGTGCGGACAAGCAGCCCAGGGCGGCCCCCGGCTTCGCCCGTGTTGCCGGCGGCCTCTTTTCCCTCCGGCAGCGCCGCCCTGAGGCCCTTGCGCGACCCGCGGGCGATAGGCGCCCCTTCACCGGAAGAATCGGCATTAAACTTGCAACCCGAAGAGCAGCACCGGCAAATTATGCCCAACGGCCGGTCCGGCTTCTGAAGCCGAAGGGCGAAAAAATTTCGCGGATCAGGATATTTTGAGCGCACGCGACGCGGGAGTCTTTCATGTATGAACTGATCGTCGGCAACCTCGCCCGCCAGGCCAAGGGCATGGAACTGCTGGAACAGCTCCAGGTGGAGGAATTTGACCTCATGACCTCCATGAAGACCGAAGAAATCGCCGGCCTGGAATTTTCCATCCACGAGCTTCTGCGCCAGTTGGCAGTAGAGCGCGATGAAATACGCCAGAACATGCAGGGGACCAGGATACTGGAATACGCGGAAATCCTGCCCGAGGAACAGGGAGAGCGCGTGCGCAGCCTATACCAGGCCATTGACCTTGCGGAGCAGCGCTGCGCAAAGCAGGGCGAAAGAAACAGCTCCCTGTCCCTGAGCCTGCTGGACCAGAGCCATATGCTCATGGAAACCCTCTATGAACAGATCACTCCCAAAGAACTCTCGGTGTATGGATCCAAAGGCGCTTACGCCGTCCACCGTCCGCAGGCGGCCATAATCAACGGGAGGCTGTAATGGCTACCGGCGTAAGCAGCCTCCTGAACATAGGCAAGGGAGCCCTCTTCGCTTCCCAGGCCGCCCTGCAGACCGTCGGCAACAACATCGCCAACGTCGATACCGAGGGATATTCCCGCCAAGCGGTGCGTTTAGAGGCCTGGCCGGCCCTGGACTACTTCCCCGGGCAAATGGGGCAGGGGGTCAAGGCCGCCGAGGTGTTCCGCTATTTCGACAAATTCATCGAGCGCAATTACTTGCAGAAGAACAGCGAGTACATGCGCTGGAACGCCATGTCCGACAATATGCGCACCGTGGAGCACATCTTTAACGAGAGCTACGGCCTGGGGGTAGGCTCGCTCCTCAGCGGTTTTTTCACCTCCTGGGAAAAAGTTTCCCAATTCCCGGATGACCCGGCCAGCCGCCAGGCGCTCATCTCCAACACCCAGACCCTGACCGAGACCATCCGGAGCAATGAAATCAGCCTGAAGCAAATCGAGGAGAGAACCGAAGGGATGATCCGCGACGACGTGGCCAGGGCCAACCAGATCATGGTAGCCGTGGCCGAGCTGAACCGGGCCATCAACATCCACCACGTCCAGAACAAGAACAACGCCAACACCCTGATGGACGAGCGCGACAAGCTGGTGCGCGAACTTTCCTCCCTCATCGACATCGATGTGATCGACAAGGGCGCGGGCAATTTCATCGTCAACACCACCGGCGGACATACCCTGGTGGACGGCGTCACCAGCTTCGCCCTTTCCTATGACGGCCCGGCGGCCTTCCAGCACAAAACCGCGGCCACCACCTTTAACGGCACCATCGATTTCAACGGCTCGGACGGCTATGAATACACCGTGGAATTTGTCACCGGCGGCAAGCTCGGCGATGATCCCCCGCCGCTCTTCCGGGTGTCCCTGGACGGCGGTCGCACTTGGGTGACCGATGCCAATGGCAACGAAATGCATTTCGAGGCCTATGATTCCAGCAAGCCTGTGCTGGTCAAGGATCTGGAGATCTATTTCCATCACGGCGACCCCGCCAACCCGGGTAGCCCGGCCAACGAATTCATTGTCGGCGACCGCTTCCTGATCGTCCCCAAAAACGCCCTGTACTGGATCCAGCCGACCATGGGGCCGTTGCTGGTCACCCCCCAGGAATTTCCCGACGGTTCTTTCAGCGTGCACCGGACCCACGGCGGAAGCATCGGCGGCAACATCCTGTTCATGGATTACCAGGTGGCCAAGATACGGGACGACATGGACGAATTCACCCGGAACCTGATCTGGGAGGTCAACCGCATCCACAGCCAGGGCGCCAGCCCCAGCCACCTGGTCTCGGTGACTGGCGACTACCGGGTGCGCGACGCCAATTACTCCCTCAATTCTTCCTATATCGGCATGCCTTGGGCGGATCGCCTGCAGGACGGCAATTTTTCAATCTGCCTCTTTGACCCGGTCACCGGCAATCCCATCATGGTCGAGCCCGGCCTGCGGGCGACCCTGGATGTCAATTTTGACGCCAGCTGGAGCCTGAATGACCTGGTGAACGCCATGAACAGCATCCAGGTGGACTGGATCGATGGGGCCGGCAATCCGCAAAGTGACAATTTAAGCTATTTCCTGAACATCAGCATAAACGACAACCGCTTGAGCATCCAGGGCAAAGACGGCTATACCTTCGGCTTCGCCAACGACACCTCCGGCGTCCTGGCCGCCCTGGGCGTCAACACCTACCTCAAGGGCGACAACGCCTACAACATCGGGATGAATGACTACGTTGCCCAAAATCCCAACCTGATCAATGCCGGAAGGCTGGACGGCCGGGGAGAGCTAAGCAGCGGCGACAACCTCACGGCCAGAGATATCGGCAACCTGATGCAAAAAAGGCTGGTATTCAAGGACTGGACCGGACGCAGCCTGACCCAGACCCTGCCGGATTTTTATGCCAAGGTGGTCTCCGGAGTGGGAAACGAGGCGGCCAACGCCAATTTCCACAGCAAAGCCAGCATGGCCATAGCCCAGCAGCTCCATGACCGGCAGGAGGAGATCTCCGGGGTGAACCTGGACGAAGAAATGAGCAGCCTGATCCGCTTTCAGGCATCCTACAAAGCGGCGGCCAAGCTAATCACCACCGCCGACGAGATGTTCCAGACCCTGCTCGGGCTGAAACAGTAAAATAACGGGAGAAGCAAGATGATCCGCGTATCACAGCGCCAGATGTACTCAAATTTCCTGTTCAACATGAACAACTCCCTGAGCGCCTACATGGAGTCGCATCTGCAAAGCGCCACCCAGAAAAAGGTCAACCGCCCCTCGGATGATCCCTACGGCACGGCCCAGATCATGGCCTCCAACACCCAACTTTACGCTATCAAGCAGTACAACGACAACCTGAGCATGGCCAAGGGCTGGCTGATGCAGGCGGAAAGCACCATGGACCAGGTGCAGACCGGCATGTCCAGAATAATTGAAATCCTGGAGCAGGCCTCCACCGGCACCCTCTCCTCCACCCAGCGGGAGATTCTGGGGAACGAGCTGCGCACCATCATGGAGCAGATGATCAGTTACGCCAATGTAAAATTCAACGGCCGCTACATCTTCGGCGGGCAAAAGACCGATGCCTCCCCATACAGCCTGATCATGGGAGCCACCTCCCGCGACCCCGGCCTGGAGCAGGCGCGCTTTGTGGTGGAAGGACAGGTGTCCCAGAGCGCCATTATCCGCTTTATGGATGACGGCGACTCAGGCCCTCCCCCGGTCTTGCCGGCCTTCCAGTACACCCTGGATAAAGGCGCTACCTGGATTGACAGCACTCCGGCCGACTGGAGCGGCAGCGGGGCTGTCGGAGATGTCCTTAATCCTTACGGGGATCCCTACAAAATACGCCTGGGGGTGAGCGGCGTTTCCGTCACCCTGCTCGGCCCGGATGCCGCCACTCCCTTTGATCTCTCCTGGATCAGCGCCTCGGATCCCAATGATGTGCACGAAAACGGCTCCTGGATATATGTGCATCCGGCGGCCCAATACAACGGCGATACCA
>WRHT01000139.1 GCA_009783115.1 Desulfovibrionaceae bacterium
CGCGTGGCGCAGGCCAAGGTCGATCAGTTCCGCGTCTGTTGCTCTGACCTGGAGCTGGTGATGGGAGTCGAACCCGCAACCTGCTGATTACAAATCAGCTGCTCTGCCAGTTGAGCTACACCAGCCGGCAGACACACGCTATTATCCGCGCGGGGTGAAAAAGGCAAGAAAAAAATATTTCGCGGCGGCGCTTCGCGGCGGAATTTTTAGTACGCCCCTTCGGCGGTCAGGGCGGCCGGCAGAGTGCGCGCCAGGATGTAAATATCCAGCCAGACCGACCAGTTGGCGATGTAGGCTTCGTCCAGGTTCACCCTGGTGGCATAGCTTGTATTGTTGCGGCCGGAAACCTGCCAGAGTCCGCTGATGCCCGGCTTGACTTTTTTATACAATTCAAAAGCCGCGCCGTATTTTTTCACTTCCTCCTCCACTATGGGCCGGGGACCTACCAGGCTCATGTCGCCCTGGAAGATGTTAAAAAGCTGCGGGAATTCATCCAGGCTGGCCTTGCGCAAATATTTGCCCACCCTGGTGATCCGGGGGTCGTTTCTCAATTTGTGGTTTTTGCGCCATTCCTCGCGCAGAGTCGGATTTCCGGCCAGGCAAGCGCCCAGGATTTGGTCCGCGTTTTTATGCATGGTGCGGAATTTCCAGATCCTTATTTTGCGGCCGCCCTGGCCGAGGCGTTCCTGCCGGTAAAAAACAGGCCCACGGCTGTCCAGGGCTATGGCCAGGCTGATCAGCAGAAAAAAGGGCAGCAGGGGCGCGGCCATTATGACGGCCAGTCCCAGATCCATTGCATGCTTGAACTGCAGACGGTATGGGTCCAGCAGGTTTTGGCGCAGACTCAAGGAAAGGCGTGAACAGAACATGGAGAGTTTTACGGAAAGCCTTATGTTTATGGAGGCGTCCGGTATGATGATCAGGCGCCGGAAGTGCGCCTCGGCCAACGGATAGATTTTTTGCTGCTGTTCCGGGGATAGACCCTCCATGACCAGCACGGCTGTGGTTCTGGGCGTTTCCCGGCTGGCTGCTTCCAGGCGATCGCCGGCCGTTTCCGGGTCTTCCGGCAGGAGTTCCGTATTTATGCCGGATGCCGGAGGAGCTTCCTCGTCCAGGTTGAAGACCGCCACCGTCCTGTGTCCGAGTTCCGGGGCGCCGCGCAGTTGTCCGGCGATCATCGAGGTAAGCCTGCTCTTGCCGATCAGGATGACCGGATATCCCCACCAGGCGAAGCGGCTGTATATTTTTTTGGCGTAAAAACGGGCCAGGGGTACGGCGAAGAGGGCCATCAGCCAGAAGAAGAGCACCACGAAACGTGAATAGGCATATCCGATCTGGCCGACAAAGAGCACGGTTCCGAAAAAGAGCATGCCCACGCTGCTGGCGATGCTCAGGCGTTTCAAGTGTTCCGGACCGGCCAGGAGCAGACCAGGGTAAAGGCCGAAAGCGGCATAAAGCGGGATAAAGCAGAGAACCAGCGGCGCGAGGCTGAGATAACTGCGATTAACGGCGAAGGTGTCCAGGCTGTTGCGTGTCAGGTAAGCCAGGACGAAGGCCAGGAACAAGGCGCAGAGGTCGGCGAGCATCATGGCCGGTATGGTGGATTTGAGCAGCCGCATGTTTTTTCGTATATCCTAAATTGCGTTAATGGCGCCGGCGTTAGCCATTTCCCGCAGTTCACTCAGGGCCAGGCCGGCGACGGCCGGGCGGAAGAGCATGCTGAAGTGTCCGCCGTGAGCTAGGCGCAGACGCCAGCCCTCCGGAGGGAGGAGGCTGGAGGCCGGGAGCACGGCTTCGTCGGTGGGGCTGACCAGGGAGACGCATGGCAGGTTGGTTTTGGGGGCGTTTTGCAGGGAACGGAGGAAGCCGGAAGCGGGCAAGAGGTTTTTGGCCAGGGTTCCGGGGGCCAAGGCGGCCGTTTTGCTGCCTTGGTGCGGGGTTCCAATGGTCAGCGCCCCGCTTGGGCGAGTGTGGTTTTCTCCCTGGAGCAGCCAGTGGCGGAACAGGAGACCGCCCAAGCTGTGGCAGACGAAGATGGGTTTTTGTCCCGGAAAGACCGCTTCCACCGCCCGCACATGCTCTTCCAGTTTTTGCAGGATATCCTGGGTGGATGTGAAAAAACTGTTGTAGGAGAAGGTGGAGCAGGCGAAACCCTCCTGGCGGAAGCGCCGGCCCATATAGATCCAGACGGCGGAGTGGTTGTAGAGGCCGTGGATGAGAATCAATGGAGGTTTTACGCCGGGCGCGGATGTGGCAGGGCGGCGGGTCAGGGGAGCCAGGGGAAAGATCAGGGCGCAGAGAAAGAGGCTTGCCAGACTCTCCGCATAGCAGGCCAGGAAGATCCGGAGGCCGGGCTTGGGCTGATTCAGGGCCGCCTCCGGCGAGTTTATGCTTTCATACCAGTATATCACATTGCATATTAGGGCAAAGATCATGTAACATACTAAAATAACAAGGAAGACGAACATGAAAACGGACATGGAGTTTCCTTAGCATGATTTTATGGAGCCGTATAGCGGCACCGCCGTCCATCTCTTGCCTTGCCGGGCCATAGATGGTAACTCTTTGGCGAAATTGGATAAAACAGTCAAGTATGGATAAAAGATGAAATTGGAAGTATTGCAGTATCCGGATGAGCGCTTGCGCCGCAAGGGGAAGCCCATTACGGAGATTACCGAGGAGATCCGCCTTCTGGCCGGGGATATGCTGGAAACCATGTACGCCGAGGAAGGAATAGGCCTGGCCGGACCCCAGGTGGACCGCCCCCTATGCTTGGTGGTGACGGATTTCAGCGGCCCCTCCAAGAGAGAAGGGGCCAAGGTGTATATTAACCCGGAACTGGAATTTCTGGGAGAAGAGAAGCAGGAATCAGAGGAAGGCTGTCTTTCGGTGCCGGATTTGCGCGCATCGGTGAAACGCGCCTCCAGGGTGCGGGTGCGGGCGCTGGATCTGGAAGGGCGTCCTTTTACGGAAGAGGCTGACGGCGTGAAGGCCATCTGCCTGCAACACGAGTGCGATCATCTGGAAGGGCGTCTTTTCCTGGATCATCTCAGCCGCCTGAAACGCAACCTTTATGCCGTAAAGCGTAAAAAGGCCCTGCTGATGGCGGATCGCCCATGAAGCTGGCCTTCATGGGCACACCGGAATTTGCCGCGGCTTCCCTGGAGGCCTTGCTGGCCTTTACCGGGGTGGAAATCCTGGCGGTTTACTGCCAGCCGGACCGCCCGGCGGGGCGCGGCGCTCTGGTGTCGCCAGGCCCGGTGAAGCGTCTGGCTCTGGAGCATGGCCTGCCGGTGCGCCAGCCGGAAAATTTCAAGGACGGGAAAATCGTGGAAGAGCTGGCCGCCTTGGGGGCGGATCTTTTCGCGGTGGCGGCCTATGGGCTGATTCTGCCCCAGGCGGCGCTGGACTTGCCGCCCTTGGGAGCCTTGAATGTGCATGCCTCGCTCCTGCCGGAGCTGCGCGGGGCGGCTCCTATCCAGCGGGCGATCATGGCCGGCGCGTTGCGTACCGGAGTGAGCATCATGCGTATGGAACGCCGGCTGGATAGCGGGCCCGTCCTGCTTCAGCGCGCCATGGGCATAGGTTTTGAGCAGAATGCCGGGGAAGTGCATGACGAACTGGCCCTTCTGGGCGGCCGGTTGCTGGTCGAGACCCTGGAAAGGCTGGCGGAGGGGCGTCTGCGTGAAATGCCCCAGGATGAATCAAGGGCCACCTATGCCTCCAGGTTGAGCAAGGCCGATGGCTGGTTGGATTTTACCAGGGGCGTCCGGGAGTTGCATAACCATGTCCGCGGAGTCACTCCCTGGCCAGGGGCGCAGGTGCGCCTGGATTTGGCGGAAGGATCGGAAAAAGGCGGGATTGTCCGCGAGGGGCTTTCGCTGCTGGTGCAAAAAGGCCGGCCCCTGGAGGGCGAGGCGGACAAAAAGGCGGCAGCTGCCTCCAGGATTGGGGAATTTTTGCCCTTGCGGGAGGATGTGTTGCCGGTGGTCTGCCGTGACGGGCTATACGGCCTGGAACGGATGAAGCCGGCCGGCGGACGGAGTTTGTCCGCCGTGGATTTCGTCAACGGTTATTTGAAAGGCGGGCGCTGGATGGCGGCTGCGGGTTGAGCGCCGGGGAGTCTGCCGGGCAGCCGGCTTAAGAGGGGCTTGACTTTGCAAGGGGCTTGTGTAAGTGGACTATAACAGCGTAATTTTGCGGGAATAGTTCAACGGTAGAGCGTCAGCTTCCCAAGCTGAAAGTTGCGGGTTCGAATCCCGTTTCCCGCTCCAAGATAAAATAAGAGACTTATTCCTTTACAGC
>WRHT01000140.1 GCA_009783115.1 Desulfovibrionaceae bacterium
TTGACGGCGGCGCCGGCCTGGCTTACGGCGCCGAAGACCAGGGTCATGGCCGCAAGCAGAATGAGAAGTTTTTTCATCGTCTTACCTTCCTTTTGGGTATGTTTGAAACAGGCGCCGCGCGGCGGATGCGCGAACAGCGTCCAGAGGGGAAGTTAAGAGATAAATTTATATATGCGCCGCCCGCGCCGGGCGGGGCGGCGCGGGGCTTGCGGGCCGTAAAGGCGGGCGGGCCGGGTCTTTTCCGGCTTCAGGGCTTGCCGGGAAAGGCCGCCCGCGCCCTGGGGAAATGATAATTTATCTTACTGATGACTAGCGGAATAGTGGGGGTGACACCTCAGTTATGGGGTATTGACGCACATAGGCCAATGGCTTAGTATCATTTTATGCAAAACATTCCTGTGTCTGTTGTGGAAACCCCTTCTTTTTTGCGTGATGCCAAACGTCTTGTTAGTGAAGAGGGGCGGCAGGAGATAGTTTCTTTTCTGGCGTATAACCCACATGCAGGGGAAATTGTGCAAGGCGCGGGCGGGGTAAGGAAGGTGCGCTTTGCGCGGGAAGGAGGCGGCAAGAGCGGCGGATACCGGGTTATTTATTTTTTCCACTCGCTGGATATGCCGCTTTATGCCTTAAATATTTTTGCCAAAAATGAAAAGGATAATCTCAGCCGGGCGTAACGCAACCAGCTTAAAGCTATTTCCGTTTTGCTGGCGCAAACTTACAGGAGAGGAAGGCCATGAGCGGTAACCGTATTGTTGAAAGCATGAAAGAAGCCTTGGCCATTGCCCAGGGGACTATGTCCAAAGAACTTTACAGGGTGCATATCCCTGCTAGAGTGGATATAAAAGAGATCCGCTCCGGCATGGGCCTTTCCCAGACTGGCTTTGCCGCTCGTTTCGGCCTGTCCCTGCATACCTTGCGCAACTGGGAACAGGGCAAACGCACGCCGGAACCAGCGGCCAGAGCCTACTTGAAGGTTATTTCCAAAGCTCCTCAGGTTGTGTCGGAAATTTTGTCTGAATAGCCTTTGTAACCTGATACGCCTTTCATCCACAAAAAAAGCCGGGCCGGAATCGCTTCCGGCCCGGCCTGTTTCACACTAAGGCTTTTATGTTTATTAGAAGCTGTACACTAGGGCGAGATCCAGCGCAAAGCCGGTATCGGTCGCGTAGTCGCCGTTTTCTTTGGCAGCGGGGCCAAAGGCAACCTTGTCGCTCTTGTTCTTGACGCTCGGGGCCAGGACGCCCAGGTCAAAACGGAATTCCAGGTTGTCCACGATCTTCAGGGTGTTCTCGATGTCAAATTCAATCAGCGAGTTGTCCTTGTCCATGCCCGTGGCCTGGCCGACGGCCGCCCCCCAGCCCATGCCGCGGTTGGCATTGGCGCGGTTGAATTCTCCGCCGGTGCCGTTGTCACAGGTGCCCTTGATATAGCCGAGGCGGAAGGTGTGGCTGAGTCTGTCCATGCTTTTCACGTTGGCCAGTTGTACGCCTATGCCCAGGGTGCCCACGCCGTTGCGCGCGGCCATGTCAAAGTTGTTGCCGTCCAGGATGCGCGGGGTATAGTGGGTGGCGAAGCGCATCTTGGAAATGCCGCCGTCCGGCCCGATCAGGGGCAGTACGCCGTATTTGTTGTCATCGTTAACTTTATCTTCCTTGCTGCCGGAGCCGTACCAGACAAAGAAGCCGGGGGTGCCGAAGTCCAGCTTGTAATCAATGGACAGACCCGCCAGGAAGCCGGTGGTATCACAGCTGGCGGCGTTGTCTTTACCGCCGGTGGCGCTTCCGTAGATGAGGTCAAAGCCGATGTTCAGATTGTCAATAGGGCTGATCTTGAAGGCCGCGCCCAGAACGATGGACGTGGAGTCTTTATCGTCAGCCGCATTGCCGGCGTAATAGGCGGGGAGTCCCGTCGCGTATCCGGCCCTGACATAGGCGATGTAGGGGGCCAGGCTGAAGTTGCCGAAGTTCAGGTCGGCCAGGAGCGCCAAGGCGTCAGCGGAGTTGTGGTCCGCGAATTTTTCGGTGGCGGCGGTTTTAGTAGCGCCTAAATTGACGGTATTTCTGAACGGGCGGACATAGACCAGGGCGGCCTTGCCGACGTCGCCCACCGGGAAGCCGAGGGCCACGGCCGGGAGGCGGTCATTAAGCACCGGGTTGTTGCCCAGGGCCGCGGCCGGGAAGGCGATGGGCATAACGCCCGTGTCCAGGGTCAGCGGTACGCCGGGGAACTTTATGCTGATAAAGGCCTGGCGCACTTGCAGCGCCCCTCTGTTGCCCAAGGTGTCGCCGGAAGCGGAGCCGTCGACGAGGCTCGTGTTCTGCCGGCCCCAGTCAAAGGCGCCGATGCGGATCTGGGTGTTGGCCTTGATGTTTTCGTTGGCCTCCACCGTGAAGGTGACGTTGGCCCGGTTATACATGAACAGGTTGTCCTGCACCACGTCGCTGTTGAAGTTCGGGAGATTTTGCTGATAGGTGAACTGGTGCTGCCAGTTACCGGTGGCTCCGAACTTTACGGCGGCCCCGGCCTGGCTTACGGCGCCGAAGACCAGGGTCATGGCCGCAAGCAGAATGAGAAGTTTTTTCATCGTCTTACCTTCCTTTTGGGTATGTTTGAAACAGGCGCCGCGCAGCGGATGCGCGAACAGCGTCCAGAGGGGAAGTTAAGAGATAAATTTATATTTGGCAAGCCCTTTGTTGCGAATCTTTGCTCAGGAAATACGATTTTTTGTGAATATTTTTATTTTTACAAGCATCTATTTGATATAATAAGATATATTTTTTGAAAAATATTTTAGACAAATTATTAATGTTTATATTTTCCGGGGATATGGCCCTGATTTTTTCCAATTTGAAGCTATATCAGACAACATGCTGAAATATAATATGAAATTAAACGGAGCGTTTTGTTCGGCGACGAAACCTCACGCCGTTGGAATTCCGGGCTTTGATTGCACAAATGATAATTTATCTTACTGAAGGGTCTGATATATGGCCGAATGGCGGCGGCTCAATCGCGCAATTTCCGCAATCAACACTTGTCAGGCCGCCGGGATCGCATTACAAGTCATCTTAATAAACCGTCAACCCCAGCCGGGCCGTTCGCCCGCCGCCAGGAGGATGCCATGCCGCTTACCGGGCCAAAGGAAATGTTCGCCAGGGCGTATAAGGAAGGTTACGCCGTCGGCGCTTTCAACGTCAACAACATGGAGATTGTCCAGGGCATTGTGGCCGCCGGGGCGGAGGAAAAGGCCCCGGTTATCCTCCAGGTGTCCGCCGGGGCGCGCAAATACGCCGGGCAGGCCTATATCGTCAAGCTGATCGAGGCCGCCCTGCAAGAGAGCGATCTGCCCATAGTCCTGCACCTGGATCACGGGGGCGATTTCCAGATTTGCAAGGACTGCATTGACGGCGGTTTCACTTCGGTCATGTTTGACGGATCCCATCTGCCTTATGAGGAAAACATCGCCGTCACCAGGCAGGTGGTGGATTACGCCCATCCGCGCGGGGTCTGGGTGGAGGCCGAACTGGGGCGTCTCGCCGGGGTTGAGGATGAGGTTTCCTCGGAAAAATCCATTTATACCGACCCGGAGCAGGCCGCGGATTTCGTGAAGCGCAGCGGCTGCGATTCCCTGGCCGTGGCTATCGGCACCAGCCACGGGGCTTACAAGTTCGCAGGCGAAGCCAAGCTGGATTTTGGCCGCCTGGAAAAGATCGGGGGACTCCTGCCCGGTTTCCCTCTGGTGTTGCACGGCGCTTCCAGCGTCCCCCAGGATTTTGTGGAAATGGCCAATAAATACGGCGGCAAGGTCGGCGGGGCCAAGGGCGTTCCCGAGGAGCTTCTGCGCAAGGCCGCGGGCATGGCCGTATGCAAGATCAATATTGACACGGATATACGCCTGGCCATGACCGCCAATATCCGTAAATTTTTCGCGGAAAACCCGGCGGAATTCGACCCGCGCTCCTACATGAAGCCGGCCCGCGACGCGGTAAAGAGCATGGTCGCGCATAAGATCCGCAATGTGCTTGGCTGTTCCGGCAAGGCCTGAGTAAAGAGTAATTCTTGACTAGGCCGCGGTTCCGGGATAAAAACCGCGCTTCCGCTTGAGAGTATCGCAGGCGCGTAGCTCAGGGGTAGAGCGCTTCCTTGACACGGAAGAGGTCAGCAGTTCGAGACTGCTCGTGCCTACCAAAATAATTGGGCGATGGTTCAGTCGGTGACCTCCGTTTAAGGGGGACCGGGGGGAATTATTCCCCCCGGCG
>WRHT01000141.1 GCA_009783115.1 Desulfovibrionaceae bacterium
ATAAAGCCGATGCCCGCCCCCCCCCCGGCCAGTCCGGCCCGGCCCGGCAAATGGCGGGCGGCCTTGGGCGCGGCGTCCAGAAATATCTGCGCGGCCACCAGCAGCAAAAAAATGGAGAAGATTATCGAGAGGGGCCTGGAGGGCAGCAAAACCGCGATGCTCCCCCCCAGGAAGGTCCCCGCCGCCACTCCCGGGGCGAAACAGCCCACTACCTTCCACAACACCGAACCCCGCCGGTGATGGGCGCGCACACTGGAAATAAAGGTGAAGAAAATGCTGGCCATGGAGGTTCCCAGGGCCAGGTGGTTGATGTTTTCGCTCATACCCTGCCAGGCCAGGCCGTACAGCAACATGGGGACAATGACGATTCCGCCGCCCAGCCCCAGCATTCCGGCCAACAGTCCGGCAATTGCTCCGAAAAACATATATAAGGCAAAGGCGCTGATCAGCATGGGATTTTTGATACCCGCTTTTTATCATCCTCACAACCATCATGGTTATTTGGCAGCGCCCCAGTTTGACGGGGGCGCTGCCCCCGCCCCCCGCCAAAGGAGCGTAGCTCCTTTGGAAACCTGATCATTAACGGGGTTTGGAGGGCACGCCCCCAAGCGGGGATTGGGGCGGCAGCCCCAAAAAAGCAAATTGAGGCGCTACCCGGTTTATGTTGGAGTTGCCGCGGGGCTGAAAGCTTGTTACATTTTCCGCAGGAGGGTCGCCGTGAAGATCTGGCCGCGGATTTTGCCCCTGGCGGGCTTGCTGATGGCGGCCTGGGCCGCGTGCGCCTGGGCCGGAACTGTTCCCATGCGGGTGGTTTATGGCTTTGACCGGGAGTTTCCCCCGTTCAGTTACGAGGATCCGGGTGGCAAACCCGTGGGTTTTGACATTGAGATCATGGAGACCATTTTTCGGGGCAAGGCCGTGCTGGCCATGCGCCCGCTCAACTGGAATTCCATTCAGCCGGAGCTCAGCGCCGGAAGCATTACCCTGACCAGCGGGATGATCCGTACCCCGCAGCGGGCCAGGGCCTATGTTTTTTCCAAGCTGCCCACCTTTGATCTGAAGATGCGCTTTTTCACCAAGGTCTATCGCCGGGTTCCCAATGTCTCTTTTTTGCGGGGCCAGTCGGTTGCGGTGGAGGAGGGATCTTTCCAGATGGGCCTATTGCAGGAATTCGGCGGGATCAACATCAAGTCTTTTCCCTCCAGGTCCCTGGCCCTGCGCGCCCTGTACAACGAAGAGGTGGACGCCTATTGCGGGCCGGATGAGCCGAGTTATTATTTTATCCGTAAACTGAATTACTGGGCCATCACTACCCTGGGCGCGCCCCTGGGCGCTGCGGAAATGCGCGTGGCCGTGAACCGGGATCGGGGGGATGTGCTGCGGATAGTGGATGACGGCTTGCAAGCCCTGATAAGCAGCGGCGAATATGATCGCATTTACCGGCGCTGGTTTGTCACGGAACTGGGCGCCCAGGAAAAAGACAACCTGATCAAGGCCGCCAGGGGCGCGCTGATCAGCGCTTATGCCCCGTATGGCAAAATGAATATGGGCGCGGCCGTGCTTACCGCCACCGGCAAGGTTCTGGCCGGGAGCAACATGGAAAACGCCGACCCCAGGCTGAATCTTTCCGCCGTGCGGGTGGCCGTGGCCCGATCCCTGCTGGAGAACGAGATGGAGATCCGGGCCGTGGTCCTGGTCAACCAGCATGGCGAGGTGGTCATGCCCGGAGCGGAGGACTTTCAGGCCCTGTACGAGTTCAGTCGGGGCATCCTGGTCCTGTCCCCGGACGGGAATACCCCGATGATTGCCCAGCTCTTGCCCGATCCGGTGATACGCGACGTATTCCGCTTGGAACTGCAATGAAATCCGGGCTTCTGCTGACCGCCGACATCGGCGGCACCTTCAGCCGTTTTGCCGTTTTCCGCCTGAAAAAACAGGGTTCAGGTTTTGTCCTCAGCCTGGAGAAGCGGAGCAAAATCACCCTGTCCACCCAGGAGTCCGGAAGTTTCACCGAACTCTTGCGGCGTCTCCGGGACTCCGGGATTTTTTCCGCCCACGGTAAGCCGGATTGCGCGATCATGGCCGTTCCAGGCCCGGTTGACGAAGGGATCTGCTTGGCCCCCAACATTTCCTGGCCCCTGCGCCGGCGGGAGCTGGAGGATTTTTTCCGTATCCCGGCGGAATTGCTCAATGATTTCGCAGCCCAGGGTTTGGCTTGTCTTTTCCCCTTCATCCTGGACCTCCGTCCCATCCTGTCCGGAATTCCTCGGCCGGGCTTCAGCGCCGCGGTGCTGGGGGCGGGCACCGGGCTGGGCAAGGCGCAGATTCTGCCGGATCAGCCGGATCAGCCGGATCAGCCGGACGCGGAGGCTGGAGGCGCGGGCCTATTCCTATCTTCACGCGAATGTTCCCCGGCCGGCCGGCAAGCCATGTTCCGGCGGGTGCTGCCTTCAGAGGGAGGGCATGCCCTCTTCCCCTTTAGGGGGGAGGAGGAGTCCGCCTTTGAGGCCTTTGCCCGCCGGATCAGCGGACGCCGGGACATCATCGGCGACATGGCCGTTTCCGGCTATGCCCTGTCCTTGATCCATGCCTTTCACAACGGCCTGGATCAGCCTTTGCCTCCGGAACAAGTCAGCCCTCTGCTTCCGGATCAGCCGCTGGTCCTGGAGTGGTTCGCCCGTTTCCTGGGCCGGGCCGCCCGCAATTTTGCCCTGGAAACCCTGGCTCTGGGAGGAGTTTACCTTTCCGGCGGCATGATCGGGCGTCTGCCGGGACTTCCTGAGCACCCTGCCCTGAGAGATGAATTCAGGCGTAGTGAAGCCCAGGGACACCTGCTGGAAAAGCTGCCCTTGGCCTGGATCGGCAACCCGGATGCCGGGTTGTGGGGCAGCGCCGTATATGGGCTTGGTCTCTTGCAAATTTAGGGCGGCTATTCATGTTTATGGAACAGGCCGGGATTTTGGCGGCGAATTTGGGGCAGGCGCTGATCCGGCGCGGGAGCATGTTCTGTGTGGCCGAATCCTGCACCGGCGGGCTTTGCGCCGCCGTATGCACGGAGAGGCCGGGCAGTTCCGCCTGGTTTGCCGGCGGCGCGGTAGTTTACAGCAATGCCTTGAAGACGCGCCTCTTGGGGGTGCCTGAGGAACTCTTGAAGGTTCATGGGGCGGTGAGTCCGCCGGTGGCGCGGTCCATGGTTTTGGGCGCGGCGGCGGCTTGCGGGGTGGATTGCGCCTTGGCCGTCTCCGGCATTGCCGGCCCCTCGGGGGGCGCCCCGGATAAACCTGTGGGCACGGTTTGTATGGCCCTTCGCCTGCCGGTTTGGGCAGGCAAGTCCAGACCGCCGGCGGAATGGGCCGGCTGGCGGCTGGGCCGGGAAGTATCCTGGGAAGGAGGCGAAGACTCCGGGCAGGTCTTGTTTTGCCTGACCCGGCGTTTTGCGGGTGAGCGGCGGCAGGTGCGTGAATCCATTGTGCTCTTCGCCTTGGAACTTTTTCTGGAACTGGCGGCCGGGCGGTGAACATACTCCTGCATGTCTGCTGCGGACCCTGTGCCATTATGCCCATATTGCGGCTCCAGGAAGAAGGGCATTCCCTGACCGGTTTTTTCTACAATCCTAACATCCATCCCCTCGGCGAATACCTGCGCCGGCGCGAAGGGGCGCGGCAAGTGGCCGAACGCCTGGGCATCCCGATGATCTGGGCAACTGAACCGGAGGATTACGCCCCGGAGGCTTGGCTGGCCCAGGCCCGGGCGGAGAGCGCGCCCGATGTGCCGGGCAAGCCTGGGGCGCGCTGCGTTTTTTGCCTGGGGCTGCGCCTGGAACGCTCTGGAAGCTTGGCCGTTGCCGGGGCTTTTGACGCCTTCAGCACGTCTCTTCTTTATTCCCGCCGCCAGCCCCATGATTTCATAGCCGGGCTGGGGGCGGAGCTTGGCCGGGAAACCGCCTTTCTTTACCGCGACTTTCGCCGGGACTGGGAGCGGGGCATTAGTCTTTCCAGGGAGTGGAACATATACCGCCAGCAATACTGCGGCTGCCTTTTCAGCGAATATGATCGCCACGCCCGTGATTTATCCGCGTCCAATGCCCGGTTGCGGAAAACGTCCGCTGATCGCCGGTAGCCTCTTAAGTTGCTTTTTTAGGCTGCCGCCCTAATTTTTGTTGGGGGCATGGGTTATAAAACTTTGAATAGCGTCTCTTGGCTATGTGCTGTTGTGCTGATATAATTATTTTAAAAGCATTTTCCGGATGGTCACTAC
>WRHT01000142.1 GCA_009783115.1 Desulfovibrionaceae bacterium
TCAGCCACCTCCCGCACCTTGCCCAGCATCTCGGTTTTGCCGTTCCGTTCCAGGGTGGCTTCCAACTGCAAGTTGTAGTCAAAATGGTCCTCAATGACGTTTTTGTCGCGGTTGGTTATGAAAACCACGCTGCGGATCCCGGATTGGATGGCCTCTTCCACCACATACTGCACCACCGGCTTGTTATAGACCGGGAGCATTTCCTTGGGGATGTTCTTGGTCGCCGGCAGAGAGCGCGTGCCCCAACCCGCCACGGGAATGATCACTTTATCTATTTTCACAAGCCCTCCTTGTTTAAGCGTTGCCTTGGCACATAACAAGACGCGCCGCTCAGATCAGTTCCTCGCGCGCGGTCTTGGCCAGGTTTTCGGCCAGATTGCGCACCTCGTTTTCGTCATCGCCTTCCAGCATGATCCGCAGCAAGGGCTCGGTGCCGGAATAACGCAGGAATACCCGTCCCCGCCCTTCCAGGATTTTTTCCGTTGCGGCCAGGGCATCCGCTATGGCCGGGCATTGTTTCAAGGGAACCCGTTTACGCACCGGCACGTTTAGGATGACCTGCGGAAACTCGCGCAGAAGCCCGGCCAGCTCGGAAAGTTTTTTGTTGTTTTCCCGCATGATGCGCAGCACCTGCAGGGCGGCCAGGAGCCCGTCTCCGGTGGTGCCGTAATCCGTGAAGATCAGGTGTCCGGATTGTTCTCCGCCCAGGCGGATGTCCTGTTCGCGCATGGCCTCGGCCACATGGCGGTCGCCGACCGGGGTGCGCACGAGTTCCCCGCCCTGCTCCCGCATGAAAATTTCCAGCCCAAGGTTGCTCATCACCGTGGCCGCGAGTTTCCTGCCGGGGAGTTTGTCCCGGCGCAGGAGGTCCAGGGCGCAGAGGGCCAGGATCTGGTCGCCGTTCAAAATTTTGCCGTTTTCATCCACCAGGATGACCCGGTCCGCGTCCCCGTCCAGGGCTATGCCCAGGTCCGCCCGGCAGATTTTGACCTGTTCGGCCACCACCTCCGGACAGAGCGAACCGCAGAGATGGTTGATGTTGCGGCCGTCCGGATTTACCCCCAGGCTGAAGACCTCGGCCCCCAGCTCTTCCAGGGCCAGGGGCGCGACCTTGTAAGCCGCGCCGTTGGCGCAGTCCAGGGCTACGCGCATCCCGTCCAGGTCCAAGTTAGCGGGAAAGCTGTTTTTGATGGAGACAATGTAGCGGCCAAGAGCGTCATTGATGCGGGCGGCCCTGCCCACCGCGCCGGAAGGCGGGAAGGGGCATTTCCAGTCTTTGTCCAGCACCAGTTCAGTAATGTGGTCTTCCATCTGATCCGGGAGCTTGTAGCCGTCAGCGTCGAAAAACTTGATGCCGTTATCCTGGAAAGGGTTGTGCGAGGCGGAAATTACCACCCCCAAATCAGCCCGCATGTTCCTGGTGATATAGGCGATGGCCGGGGTGGGCAGGGGGCCGACCTGGTACACGTCCAGCCCGGCGGCGCAAAAGCCGGCGGTCAGCGCGGTCTCGAATATGTACCCGGAAAGGCGCGTGTCTTTGCCCACCACCACCTTGTGCCGCTTGCCGCCCTCTTTCTGAAAGAGGATGCCAGCGGCCAGGCCGAGGCGCAGGGCCAGGTCCGGCAGCATGGGGTACTCGTTGACCTGTCCGCGGATGCCGTCCGTGCCGAAAAGCTTGCCCATAGATCCTCCCGACATCCTTTGACATATAGAATAGCCAGGCAAGATTCAAGTAAATTGATTACTCCGCTGAAGGCGCGGCGCGGGATTGACCCGCGCGCCCGTAGCCTGTTGCAGCTTCAGGGCCAGGGCCGCGCCCCTGGCTTCATGCACCCGGTGGATGCGCACCCCGCGCGCGTTCAGGAGGGCAACCAGGGTTTGGGTGGCCTGGTCGCGGGGCGGGCCTTGTTCCAGACCCAGAAGTTCCCCCAGGAAGCTCTTGCGCGACGCCCCCACGCATAGGGGCAAACCGAACTCCTGGAAGCGCTCGATCCGGCGCAGGATGTCCAGGTTATGCTCCAGGGTCTTGCCGAAGCCCAGGCCGGGGTCAAGGACAATGCGCTTTTCCGGCAGGCCGGCCTTGGTCAGGGCGGTCAGGCGGCGCTGGAAGAAAGCGATAATATCCTCCACCACATCGGCGTAGCGGGGCGTTTCCCGCATGGTTTTCGGCGGGGCGGGCGCGTGTCCCAGGATGTAGCCGGGCCGGAATTGGGCCAGCAACTCGGCTAGGGCCGGATCAAAAAGCCCGCCGGAGATGTCGTTGATGACCCCGGCCCCTTCTTCCAGGGCCAGGCGGGCGGTGGAAGCCCGCCAGGTATCTATGGAGAGAATCGTTTTGTTCTGGATGGGAGCCAGGGCGCGGACCGCTGGCAGGAGGCGTTTTTGTTCCGTTTCTTCCCCGGCAAAGTCCGCGCCAGGGCGGGTGGATTCCCCGCCCAGGTCCAGGATGTCCGCCCCCTCGTCCAGGAGTTGTCCGCCCCGTTCCAGGGTCTTGGGAGGATCAAGATAGAGGCCGCCGTCGGAGAAGGAATCCGGGGTGAGGTTGATGATGCCCATGACCAGACCGGCGGAAAGGTCCACGGCCCGGCCGTGGCGGATGATCCATTCCAGCGCGGCCATGATGGTCAGTCCAGCTTGAAGTCCTCTCCCTCAGAAGCGGGTTTTTTGCGCGCCGGGCGCTTGGCCTGGCGTAACGGCTTGGGCGGATCCCCGGCCGCGGGAGAGCTGCCGGAAGGAGGGGATTCGCCGTTATCCCTGTTCTTGACCACGGGCATTGGGCGTCCGTGGATCAGGGCGTCCAGGTCTTCGCCGCTGATGGTTTCGTATTCCAGCAGCACTTCAGCGGTTTTGTGCAGCAGATCCGTGTGTTTCTTCAGGATCTCCGTGGCCGAGCGCATTCCGGTTTCAATGATGCGCTTGACCTCGCCGTCCACCAGGCGGGAGGTTTCCTCGCTGTGGTTCTTGGTGGAGACCCATTCGCGGCCTATAAAGACCTCGTTGCTGCTCTCGCCGATAGCAATGGGGCCGATGAGATCGCTCATGCCCAGTTCGCAGACCATCTGGCGGGCGGTTTTGGTGGCGGCCTGGATGTCCTGCATGGCCCCGGAGGTGTATTTGCCGAAGATGATCAGTTCCGCGGCCCGGCCGCCCAGGGCCATGGCGATGCGGCTTTCCAGGGCGGTGCGGGTGATGGTGTATTTATCCTCTTCCGGCAGATAGGCGGTAAAACCCAGGGCCCGTCCACGCGGGATGATGGTGATCTTGTGCACCGGGTTGCTTTCCGGGGTGAATTTGGAAACCAGGGCGTGTCCGGCTTCGTGGTAGGCGGTGTTGCGCTTTTCTTCATCGGAAAGGACCATGGTGCGCCTGGCCTTGCCCATGATCAGCTTGTCCTTGGCCTCCTCGAAGTCGCTCATGGTCAGGGCGTCTTTATTGGCCTTGGCCGCGAGCAGGGCGGCTTCGTTGACCAGGTTTTCCAGGTCCGCTCCGGACATGCCCGGAGTGCCCTTTGAAAGGCGGTCCAGATCCACATCGGCGGCCAGGGGGGTGCGCCGGGAGTGCACTTCCAGGATGCGTTTGCGCCCGCGAACATCCGGGGTGGGGACCACCACCTGGCGGTCAAAGCGTCCTGGGCGGAGTAGCGCCGGGTCCAGCACATCCGGGCGGTTGGTGGCCGCGATCAGGATGACGCCCTCGTTGGCTTCAAAACCATCCATCTCCACCAGGAGCTGGTTCAGGGTCTGTTCGCGCTCGTCATGCCCGCCGCCCAGTCCCGCGCCGCGCTGGCGGCCCACGGCGTCAATTTCGTCAATGAAAATCAGGCAGGGCGCGTTTTTTTTGCCTTGGGCGAAGAGATCCCGGACCCGCGATGCTCCCACGCCCACAAACATTTCCACAAAATCCGATCCGGAAATGGAGAAAAATGGAACCCCGGCCTCTCCGGCCACGGCCTTGGCCAGCAGGGTTTTGCCCGTGCCCGGAGGCCCCACCAGCAACACGCCTTTGGGGATGCGCCCGCCCAGGCGGGTGAATTTTTTGGGATTGGATAGAAAATCCACCACTTCGGTAAGCTCTTCCTTGGCCTCATCCACCCCGGCCACATCGGAAAAGGTGACCTTGCCGTGTTCGGCATTGATCATGCGCGCCCTCGAGCGGCCGAAGGACATGGCCTTGCCGTTGCCTCCCTGCATCTGGCGCATGAAAAAAACCCAGACCCCGATGAGCAGCAGCATGGGCAGCCAGGAT
>WRHT01000143.1 GCA_009783115.1 Desulfovibrionaceae bacterium
CCTGATCAAGAATGGCCTGTTCATCTTCCTGGGCATTACCGCCCTGGCGGCCATGTGCGTGAGCGGTTTCGTCCTGGCCAACCTCTTTTACATATCCGTCTCCGAGCGCGGCACGGAGATCGGTCTGCGCAAGGCTTTGGGCGCTCCGGGCCTGGCCATCACCCTGCAATTTTTATGCGAATCCGTGCTCCTGACCCTGGGCGGGGCGGGCCTGGGGGTGATCTGGGGCATGATCATCGGCCTTACGGTTACCAGCACCCTGTTCAGCATCGAGTTTTCCCCTTTTGTTTTTATGTGTTCCCTGCTGGCCGCGGTGCTGGTGGGCATTGTTTTCGGCCTCAGGCCGGCCCGGCGGGCCGCCGGCCTGGAGCCTATCAGCGCCCTTAAAGGGCAGACCGGCTGAAATGCGCGGCCTGTCCATCGCCCTCAAGTCCTTGTCGGCGCACAAATTGCGCACGGTCCTGGCCATTTTGGGGGTCTTTCTGGGAACTTTGGTGCTGACGGCGGTCACGCACATCGGTTCTTCCATGGTCCGGCAGGCGGATCTGGAAACCCAGAAGCTCGGTCCCAACCTGGTGCAGGTGCGGGCGCAGAGCGTGCGTTTCGGGCGCACCAACACAGGTTCCAGCTTGGGGATCACCGCCACCTTGACCATGGAGGACGCGGAGGCCATCCGCCGCGGCCTGCCGGAAGTAGCCGGCATGAGCATGTTTATGCAGGGCGGCCGGCGGGTGCGGGCCGGCAACCTGCAAACCAACGGCCAGGTGGTCGGGGCCGAAGCCGCCTATTTGCGGGTGCGCTCCCTGGAACTCTTGGCCGGGCGTTTTCTGGAAGAGGATGATGAAGAAAATCTGGCCCGGGTCTGCGTGCTGGGCAATGCCCTGGCGGAACGTCTGTTCGGGGACCCGGCCGCGGGTTGCGGGCGGGAGCTTTATATCGCCCAGACCCGCTACCAGGTGGTGGGGGTACTGGAGGCCAAGGGCGCGGATCTTGGGGGAAGCAGCTTTGACGAACAGCTCTTTATTCCTCTGCGCACCTATCAGCGCAGGCTGCTCAATTCCTCGCGCCTTGACGGCATTTACCTGAATCTGCGGGAGGGCGCCGGGGTGCAGGCGGCCAAGAACAGCCTTTTCGCCCTGTTGCGGGAGCGCCATAACATCGGGCCGGGGCAGCGGGACGACTTTAGGGTGTCTTCGGCTGAAGACGCGGCCAGGCTGCGCAACGAGGTGCTGGATCTGGTGACCAGCCTGGGGGTGCTCAGCGCCCTGATATCCTTTGTGGTGGGCGGACTGGGCATTTTTTCCATCATGATTCTACTGGTCCGGGCCAGGCAATTGGAGATCGGCGTGCGCCGGGCGGTAGGGGCCAGCCGCCGGGCGATCATCCGCCAATTTTTGTCCGAGGCAGGCATCATGGCCGGCACGGGCGGCGGTCTGGGAGTGCTGATTTCTTTGGCCCTGGTGACGCTGATCTATGCCGTGGGCGGCATGCCCTTCGTTTATGAACCGCTGTTTTGCCTGGGCGCTGCGGCCGCCTCGGTGCTGGCGGGGGTGGTGGCCGGAGCCTGGCCCGCCCGCCAGGCTTCGCGGGTGGAAGTGGTCACGGCCCTGAAAAATTGGGAATAGGGGCTGTTTAGTAGAGCACCCGGCTCAGGGTAAGCCCCCTGGCCGGGGCGGCGGCGCTGGGCAGGGCGCGGCGGTCCTTGGCGGCCAGGATGCGCCCCGCGTCTTCTGGGGAGAGTTTTCCACGGCCTACTGCCGCCAGAAAGCCCATGAGGTTGCGGACCATCTGCTTCAGGAAGCCGTTGCCGGTGAAACGCCAGGCCCAGTAGAGGCCGGGCGTGGCGTATTCTGCCTGGTTTTCCGGGAAAGGATTCCAGGGTATGCGCAGGATCTGATCCAGGCGGCGCGTGCTGCCTGCGGTTTCGTTGCCGGCGTTCCGGAAGGAGGCGAAGTCGTGTTCGCCCAAAAGGAACATGGCGGCCTGGTCCATGCGTTCCAGGTCCAGGGGACCGGCGTTCCATACAAAGGGGCGCAGCTTGGGCGGAGGCGGGCTGGAGGATAGGCTCAGGATATAGGTATAGATCTTGCCGGTGGCGCTGAAGCGGGCGTGGAAATCCGGGGGAACCTCTTCCGCCATGAGCACGCCGATATCTGGAGGCAATAGCCTGCGCAGGGCCGCCGGCCAGTTAATATGGGCCAGGCGTTCCGGAGCGTCAAAGTGGGCCGCCTGCATATCGGCATGCACGCCGGCATCGGTGCGCCCGGCGCCGTGCGCCCGCACCTGTTCGCCCAGGATCCGGCTGAGGGCCGCTTCCAGCTCTCCCTGAACCGTGCGGACGGCGCTATGCTCATCCGCCTGTCCGGAAGACTTGGAGGACTGGGTGGATTGAGGGGACTGAACCTGCCAGCCGGCAAAGCGCGTGCCGATGTAGGACAGGGTGAGTTTGATGCGCTTGGTCCCAGGAGCGGCGTTCATTCCAGGGGCATTTGCATTCTTGTAAGGGCTTCGCTGAGGCGGGCCGCCTTGAACGAAGGCGCGTAGGTGAGGATTTCGCCGGCTTGGCGTCCGCGCATGCCGGCCAAAATCTTGACGGCAATCTTTTCATCCAGGCTGTCCAGCACCTCCGCCGCTTGGCGGGCCTTCATGTTGGCAAATACGTCCACCAGGTGCTTGTATTTTTCGCTCCGGGTTTCCTCGGCATCCTTGAGCATTGTCTGCAAGCGCATTTCCAGGCCCTGCATTTCTTCCAGGCGGCCGTTCAGCTCTGTTTCCAGGTTGCGCAGTTCCTGCTCCCGGCGGTTCAATTCCTCCTGCCGGCGGTTCATGGCGTCCAGGGTCAGGCTGTTGATCGGCTGGGCCGAGGCCTGGGCCAGTGGGGCGGAAGGGGGATTCGCGGCAGCGGCGAAGGCCAGGCCGGCCAGGTAACGGGGTTGCGCCTGGGCGGAGGCGGGGGGGGCCTCCGCGGAGCTTTCCGGGGCGGCCGCGTTTAAGGCGGCAGGCGCGGGCGGAATAGCCGCGGTTTTTTCAGGCTCGTCCCGGAGGACAGGGGCGGAAAACAGGGCAAGCTCGGGTTTTTCCGCGGTGAAGGGCCAGAAAGCCGGCATGGAAGCCACAAACGGCTCAGCCAGGATCATTCCCAGCAGGCTCAGTTTGACCAGGGCCGCCAGCAGCAGAAATTTACAGAAGCGCGTGGGCCTTTTGCCCGTGCCGGATGGTTGTCGTTTCGTCATTTTCCCGTTGCTCCCTGATGTTTTCTTCCTGGGCATGGCGTTCGGCCTGCCGGTTTTTCAGACTATCCAACAGCTTTTTTTCCTTGGACTTTTCCAGCAGTTCGGCCTGGAGAAGCCGTGTTTCCTCCCGCAAGATCTCCAGGTTCGCCGTGGCCGTAAATATATCTTCCCGCAGGGCCTTGATGAAGCTCATGGTGAGCCAGCGTTGCCCGGCATCGGCCAGGCGTGAGCCCATGGCCTTTTCCTGGGCGTCCAGTTCCTCTTTCAGGCGTTCCCGGCGCAGCTCCTCCGCTTCCTGCCGCCGTAAGCCAGCGGCCAGATTCTGCATGGCCTGTTCTTCACGCTGCCGGCGGTAATCCAGCACTCTTTCCAATTTGAAGTTGAAGGCCATTCTTGCCGCGACTCCTACGCCACGCCTGTTTTCGTCCGGGTTTGTCCCGGCGCGGCTCCGGCGCTTTGGTGTTTTTTTGACGGGAACAGCTTTTCCTGGGGGCATAATTGCAAAGATAATGCCAAAGCGCAACCGGGGCGCTTTCCGAACGGCTTCGCGGCAGGCCCAAAAAATCTTGACAGCCTTTCCCCTCCGCTGTATGGGATACGGCTCAACCTTGCGCGCTCTTTTGAAGGAGCGGGCCGAAGTCCATAAGGAGAAGCGGATGAGAAAGTTTGAAACCATGCTGCTCTTGAGTCCGGAGCTTTCCGGCGAGGCGCGAGAAGAGGCTCTGGCCGTATTGACCGGGGTTATTGAGCGCGAAGGCGGCAAAACTCTTGAGAGCGACTACTGGGGTATGCGGGATCTGGCTTACCCTATCAGGAAGCATACTCGCGGCTATTACGTTCGTCTGGTTTACCAGGGGCCGCCGTCACTGGTGGCCGAGCTGGAGCGGAATATCCGCATTCAAGAGCATTTTTACCGTTTTGTCACCGTGAGGCTGGAAGAGGCCGTGGAGGAA
>WRHT01000144.1 GCA_009783115.1 Desulfovibrionaceae bacterium
AATAAGTATTTGTATTTTTTTAGAATAGGTAGTATTCGTTGCGGACGGACCAGAAAAACCAGGTCAGCAGCCCATCGGGTATGTTTACCCGGTGTCCGGAATAGTCCATGTGCCGCCCGATGAGGGCCCCCACCGCCGGAAAATCCGGTGACAGTTCGCACCATGAGGGATTTTCCAGGATCTGCTCCAGGGTGACTTCGTTATGCACATTGGACAGGCCGGATTTATTCTGGCGGGCGCGAAAAAATTCCACCTGTAAACGATCCGGCTCTGGAAAAAAACGGAAGACCAGGTAGTGTTTGCCGGATTCCGGTTCAATTTCCGCGGTAAAGAAATTGCGGAAACTTTGCCGCCATTCCGTATTGGGGGCCAGTTCCGATGTCGGTTCGTTCCGGTCGCCTCCCCCCAGCATGTTTTCGGCGCGCAGGGCCAGGGCGGAGATATGCAGGCAAGGGGAGGCGAAGCTGTCGTCAGAACAGTTGCAGGTGTGGGAAACGGCGCGTTCAGCTAGGGCGATGGAGATTTTCGGGTAATATACTTGAAAATCGTCGTCCTGCATATTGCCGGTCGCTTCGTAATATCCGCCGTCGCTCTTGATCTGCGCCTTGAAGGAATTCTCTTCGCCGGCCAGGCTTTTGGCTTCGTCAAGGAAGTATTCCGGAACGGTATCCTGGATGAAGTCCCGCAGCATTCCGGCCGGATCCGGCTCAGCGTCAAAAATGGTACTCATAGGCAATCCAGCATGAAAAGTCTTCTCCCGCGCGCCTTCAGGGAGAGATTATTGGAGTTCACAAGCAGACGCGATTTTGGTACTGTTTTTGTCTGGTCCGGGTTTCTCCGCCAAACGCGGGCATAGCGGTTAATTTGACATAGCATAACGGCATAAATTGACAAGCCCCGCAGATATGAAGATTTACCATTTGTTTATTTTTTCCCTTTTTGGGCTTGGCCAGGCCTTGCCGCTTCCGGCGGCATCTTTTGTCATGCCCGGGGCTGTTGAGTTCAAGGGGCGCATGCTCCAGGAGGCCGGACCGCCGGTTTACGGCGATGCCAAAATCGAAGGCAGCATCGGCGAACCAGGTAACCTGATTCCGGCTTTAAGCTCGGACACCGCTTCTTCCCAGGTTACCGCCCGTCTGTATGTCAGTCTGTTGCGCTATAACAGGAGCCTTGAGATAGAGGCCGAGGCCGCGGAATCATTTGCCGTGCTGGACGGCGGGCTGCGTCTGCGTTTTGCCTTGCGCCGGGATTTGCGCTGGCTGGACGGGCATCCTCTGGATGTGGATGATGTGGAATTCACTTACCGCCTGATGATTCACCCGGACACGCCCACGGCCTATGCCGGGGACTACTTGCGGGTTAAGGAATTCCGTCGCCTGGACCGCTGGAACTTCGAAGTGCTCTATGACCGGCCTTATGCCCGGGCCCTGGTTAGCTGGATGATTGACATCCTGCCCAAACATGCCCTGGAAGGCGAAGATTTGCGTTCTACCCCCCTGCGGCGCAGACCCATGACCAGCGGCCCTTTTCGTTTGCAAAGCTGGGAGGCGGGGAGCCGCCTGACCTTGCTGGCCAATCAGAAATATTTCAAGGGCCGCCCCTACCTGGACGGGCTGGTGATCCGGGTGATCCCGGATTTGACCACCATGTTTCTGGAACTCAGGGCCGGCAAACTGGACGCCATGGGGCTTACCCCCCAGCAATATGTTTATCAGGCCGATGGAGCGGCTTTTGTTGATAATTATAATGTCCATAAATATCTGAGCCTGGGCTATACTTTTATGGGCTATAACCTGAAGAGTCCGTTGTTCGGCGACAGGCGGGTGCGCCAGGCCCTCGCTCTGGGGATCAGCAAGGACGATATCGTCAGCGGCGCGCTTTTCGGCCAAGGGCTGCCGACCATCGGGCCGTACATACCGGGAACTTGGGCGTACAACGAACGGATTCTTCCTTATCCCTATGATCCGGAGGCAGCCTTGAACCTGCTGGCCGAATGCGGCTGGCTCAAAGGTTCTGATGGAACGCTGGTCCGGGAGGGACGGCGTTTTGAATTCACCCTGCTGGTCAACCAGGGTAACGAACAACGGATCAAGACCGCGGTGATCATCCAGAGTAATTTGAAAAAACTGGGGATAATCGTGCATATCCGGTCCGTGGAATGGGCCGCCTTTTTGAACGATTTTGTGCATAACAGGTATTATGACGCCCTGCTCCTGGGCTGGAGCACCACCCTGGATCCGGACCTGCACAGCATCTGGCATTCTTCCAGAGATTTTCCCGGAGGACTCAATTTTGTGGGGTTCAGCCATCCCATGGTGGATGAGTTGATTGAGGCCGGGCGCAGCACTTTTGATCAGGAGCGGCGCAAACAGGTCTATGACCGCATCCAGGAAATTCTGCACGAAGAGCAGCCATACGCTTTTTTATATGTGCCATACAGTTTTTCCGCGGTACACCGGCGTTTCCAGGGACTGGAGCCGCTTCCGGTGCTGGGGACGGATCATAACATCCATGAATGGTGGACTCCGGAACCTCAACAATTGTATAGGAATCTGCTGGCACCATGATCCGCATACAGGATGTTCTGGATAAAATAGTCAGCCATCGTCCAGATGCCGACGTGGAAGCCATCCGCAAGGCTTATGTCTTCGCGGCGGCCATGCATGCCGGGCAAACCCGCCTTTCCGGCGAATCCTATCTTTCGCACCCGCTGGCCGTGGCGAACATACTGGCCGATATGCGCATGGACGACGTGAGCATTATCGCCGGGCTTCTGCATGACGTGGTGGAAGATACCCATGTCGCCACGGACGACATTGACCAGGCCTTCGGCGAAGAAGTGGCGGATGTGGTGGATGGGGTGACCAAGATCAGCCTACTGACCTTTGACAGCAAGGAAGAGCAGCAGGCGGAGAATATCCGCAAGATGATTCTGGCCATGAATGAGGATATCCGGGTGAGCATCGTCAAGCTGGCGGATCGTCTGCACAACATGCGCACCTTGCAGTTTCAGAAAGCTGACAAGCAGATGCGTATCGCCAGGGAAACCATGGATATCTATGCTCCTCTGGCCAACCGCATGGGGCTGCACCGGATCAAGGTGGAGCTGGAGGATTTGAGTTTCAAGTATCTGCGCCCGGATGCCTACGCCCAGATTAGGGATTGGCTGGACCAGCATAGCGTGGCGGATAACCAGTATATTGCAGAAGTTATTCAGATTCTGCATCGGCTTATCACCGAAGGCGGCGTCAACGGGCAGGTCAAGGGCCGCATCAAACACTGTTACAGCATCCATCGCAAGCAGGAGGAGCAGAAACTGGCCTTGGCCGATATGCATGACATTATCGCTTTTCGGGTGATCGTGGAGGAAAAAAAAGACTGCTATACCGTGCTTGGTCTGGCGCACGACGCCTGGCGGCCGGTTCCCGGACGTTTCAAAGATTATATTTCCACGCCCAAGAGCAATATGTACCAAAGTTTGCACACCACCGTGGCCGGCCCTGGGGGAGAGCGCATGGAGCTCCAGATTCGCACGGAAAAAATGGACGATCTTGCGGAAAACGGTTTGGCCTCCCATTGGCTGTACAAGGAAGACGGGCGGATCAAGGCCAAGGATGTGGGGCATTTCCAATGGCTTCGCGAGATGTTGGACTGGCAGAAGATGGAGAGCAATTCCAGGGAATTTTTGCGTACCCTGCGCATGGATTTGTTTAAGGATGAAATCTATGTATTCACCCCCAAGGGAGAGGTGAAGGAATTGCCGGACAAGGCCACGCCGGTGGACTTCGCCTACCACATCCACAGCAATATAGGGGATCATTGCAACGGGGCCAAGGTGAACAACCGCCTGGTGCCCCTGAGCACTCCGTTGAAAAGCGGCGATTACGTAGAAATAATCATAGACGCTGGCCGCCATCCCAGCAAGGACTGGCTGAAATTCGTCAAAACCGCCAAGGCCAGATCCAGCATCAACCACTACATCCGGACCGAGGAAGTGACCCTGGCTATCCGCATGGGCCGTGATATTCTGGAAAAACAGGGGCGCCGCATCAATATTTCTTTCAGCAAAATTCTTAAAGATATCAACCAGGAACGCCTGTTAAGGGAGTTTCGTCTAAAAAACCTGGACGGGCTTTATGCCGGGGTTTATGAGGGGCATCTCAAGGCGTATACCGTAT
>WRHT01000145.1 GCA_009783115.1 Desulfovibrionaceae bacterium
TTTGCTTATTGGTAAAGTACCCTTCCTTTGCAAGCGGGTTTTGGAACGGCGGGTTGCGGGGGGTCCGTAATCCGCCGTTTCGCTTGGCAGTCCTCTGATTTTTGTTTATCCTTCCGCAATGCACGAATTTTCTCTGGCCAGGAACCTGTTGGAGATTATCCTGGAAGAACTGGCCAGGGGCGGATATACCCGGTTATACCGGGCGCGGGTTTGCTACGGCCCGTTGTCCCAGGTGGCGCCTTCGGCTTTGCGTCTGGCTTTTGACAGCCTGGCGGAAGAGAACGGGCTGGCAGGGGCGGTATTGGAACTGGCCGAAGATCCCCTGGTGCTGGTGTGTTCTTTTTGCCGGGCGGAATTCGTCCCGCCGGAACAGAGCCTTTTCGCCATATGTCCTGGTTGCGGCCAGGAATTTTTACATCAGGTCAAAAGCGGGCGGGAATTGTACCTGGATCGCCTGGAGGCGGAATAAGCCGGCGGTCCTGGTCGAAGTCCGGGGAGTGCTTATGGAAATAGAGGTGGGACGTTCCCTGTTGGAAGGCAATGAGCGGCGGGCGGCGGAACTGGCCGGGATCTTCAGGGAGGCCGGAGTGCTGGCGCTGAATTTGATCAGTTCTCCGGGCGCCGGCAAGACTTCTCTTTTGGAGCGCACTTTGAAGGATCTGGCTCCAGAGCTACGCATGGCCGTGATTGAGGGCGATTTGCAGACGGATAACGATGCCCGGCGGGTGGCCGCCAGCGGGGCCAGGGTGGAGCAGATCAACACCTACGGCGGGTGCCACCTGGATGCCGCGCAAATCCACGAGGTGCTGCCGCGCTTCGATCTGCGGGCCACGGATATCCTGTTCATCGAGAATGTCGGCAATCTGGTCTGCCCGGTGGAATTTTACTGCGGAGAAGACCACAAGGTGGCCCTGCTCAGCGTGGCCGAAGGCGATGACAAGCCGGAGAAATACCCGCTGCTTTTCCACCTGGCCTCGGTACTGCTTTTGAACAAGATAGATCTGCTTCCTTATGTGGATTTTGATCCGCTACGGGCGGAGCGTTTTGCCAGGGCGGCCAATCCAGGCCTTCGAGTTTTGCCTGTTTCCTGCAGGGGCGAGGGCCAGGGGCTTGCGGCCTGGTATGATTGGCTGCGCGAGGGCTTGCGGGGCAAAAGGCAGGGCTGAACCGTGGCCTCCGGAAAAAAGCGCGGCCAAGGACAAGCTCACCTGCCCCCGGACGTATTTGGAGAGGAGGAGGCGGAGTTCAGCCGGGCTATGCAGGGGGTGCGGCCAGTATCCGGAGGCGGCCGTTCCATTCCGGCCGCGGCCAAGGATGGCGTCCGTCGGGAAGTAGCGGCGGAAAGTTGGGAAAGCCTGCTGCGGGGCGGCCTGGAATTTATTCTGGAGTACAGCGAGGAATATATCGAAGGGCATGTCCTGGGTCTGGATCCGCTGGCGCTGGGCAAGCTCCGGGCCGGGCAATACAGCCCGGAGGCGCACATTGACCTGCACGGGATGAACCTGGAGCAAGGACATGCCGCGCTCATGGATTTTATCCGCTGCGCCTATATCAGGGGGCAACGCGCCGTGCTGGTGGTAACCGGGCGCGGCAGAAATTCCCCGGACGGGCAAGGGGTGTTGCGGGCGCACCTGCGGGATTGGTTGACCAGGGATCCCCTGAAACGCGTGGTTCAGGCCTTTTGCACGGCACGGCCCAAGGATGGCGGCGCCGGCGCGGTCTATTTGCTTTTACGCAAGCATAAGAAGCGGAGTGGCAAGATCCGTTGGGATTAACACTTTTGAGATGCCGGCTTCTGGATGGCTCCGTCAAAAGGACAAGCCGGTTATTCCCGTCCGGCCTTGTCCGCTCTTGCCTAAAGGCGGCTTCTGGCATAATAGACATGCGGATGGCAAGTCATACCCGGGAAAATCAGGCCAAGGCCGTGCCCATATCCGCCCATCTGGCGGGCCTTTTTTGTTGCTGCGCCGCTCTAATGCTGTTGCTCAGCCTACTCAGCTTTGATCTGCGTGATCCCAATATCAACCATGTGGTGCACGGGCATAAAGAATATTATAACTGGATGGGCATGGTCGGGGCCTATACGGCAGGTCTGCTTGCGGATTTCTTCGGCCTGGCCGCCTATACCCTGGTGATCTTCCCGGCCGCGCTGGGGATTGGGCTGTTGCGCAAAAAGGTCTGGGCCTGGTGGCGCTGGGCGGCCATTCCATTTTTGGGATGCAGCCTGGCCACGGCCGGGGCGGCCTGGGGCCTGGGGATCATTCAGGTGCGCTCCGGAGGGCTTCTGGGGCACAGCCTCCTGGATTTATCCATACGTTACTTCAGCCGGACGGGTACAGCCCTGATCTGGGGTTTTATTTTTTTGATCGCGGTCCAGAGCTTGGGCGGTTTCACTTGGATTCAGGCGTTTATGGCCCTGGCAGGCAAGATCAAGGAGCAGATGCTGGAGGCCGGGCGACAGGATCAGACCCCGGCGGGCGCAGGCAAGCGTGAACCCATGATCCGCGTCAGCACAAAGTTTATGCCCCTGCCGCCGCAACGGGCCGGGATCTTGTCCCGCCTGCGGGATCTGCTACGGCCGCTGACGGTCAATTCTCCGGAACCGCGTGAAGAAGCCTATTACGCGGATTCGCCGGGTTTTGCGGACGCATCGGATCCGGCGGCCGCTGTTTCTTCAGCAGTCGCGGAAGATTTTTCCCCGGAACGGACGGTGTTTGAGCGGGGCGCGGCTTTGGAAGAATCCGGACAGGACTCGGTTTCGCCGTTTTTCAGCGGCCCGGAGGCTCGCCTCGCCGCGCCTCTTCCCGTCCTGCCCCCTTTGAGCCTGTTGCGCTGTGAGGAAAAGGGCGGAGAAGAAACGCGGAACGAAGAATTGGAAGCCAGGGGAAAGGCCTTGCTGCGCTGCCTGAATGATTTTTCCGTGCAGGCGGACCTGGCGCGCATTACCCCTGGCCCGGTGGTCACCACCTTTGAGGTGCGCCCCGCTCCAGGGGTCAAGGCCGCGCGCATTTCAGGCCTCAGCGATGATTTGGCCAGGGGGCTCAAGGCGGTCACCGTGCGCATTCAGGCCCCTATTCCTGGCACGGATGCCGTGGGCATAGAAATCCCCAACGATCGGCGCGAGATGGTTTATTTGAGCGAGCTTATCTCTTCAGCGGACTTCCAGGAGGCCGAAAGTCCGCTCACCCTGGGCCTAGGCAAGGACAGCAGCGGTTCTCCGATCATGGCGGATCTGGCCAAAATGCCGCACCTGCTGGTGGCCGGGGCCACCGGCACCGGCAAAAGCGTTTTTTTGAATTCCCTGCTTTTGTCCATGCTGTATAGGACGAAACCAGAGGAAGTGAAATTTTTGCTAATTGACCCCAAGAGGGTGGAAATGGCCGTGTATGAAGATCTGCCCCACTTGGTGCATCCCATTGTCAAGGATATGCCCCTGGTGAAAAACGCCCTGGAGTGGGTCACCCGCGAAATGGACGGCCGCTACGACCAGATGGCCTTGCTGAATGTGCGCGATTTCGCCTCTTACAACGCCAAGCTCGGAAGCCTGGGAGAGGCCAGGCCCCCCCATCTCGCGGAACTCAGGCCCTTTCCGTATTTGGTGTTGATTATTGATGAACTTGCCGATCTCATGTTAACTTCCGGCAAGGAAGTGGAAACCTGCCTGGTGCGCTTGGCCCAGTTGGCCAGGGCTGCGGGCATCCATCTCATTGTGGCTACCCAGCGGCCCAGCGTGGATGTGGTCACCGGGCTTATCAAGGCCAATTTTCCCTGCCGGGTTTCCTTCCAGGTGGCTTCCAAGCATGATTCGCGCACTATCCTGGACACCGTGGGGGCGGAACATCTGCTGGGACAGGGGGATATGCTCTATAAGCCGGCGGGCGGACGTTTCCAGCGTCTGCACGGGGCCTATGTGAGCGCGGCCGAGGTGGAGGCGGTGAGCAATTTCTGGCGCGCCCGGCAAAAGCCGGACTACCAAGTGGATTTCGCGAGCCTGGAGCAGGGTGGCGAGGAAGATTCCGTGGCTCCGAGCGGAGACGAGCTTTACCCGGAGGCGGTGCAATTTGTCCGGGAGCAGGGCCGGGCCACCATTTCCTTTATCCAGCGCCGTTTCAATATCGGCTTCAACCGGGCGGCCCGGCTTATCGAACAGATGGAGAAAGACGGCATCGTCAGC
>WRHT01000146.1 GCA_009783115.1 Desulfovibrionaceae bacterium
CCCTGGCCCCCACCGAGCCCCCGGCCGCCAAGTGGAAGACGCCCCTGGAAATCTTCGAGGCGGCCCACGCCCATGAGCAGAAGGTGACGGCCCTTTTGAACAGTCTTATGAACCTGGCCCGGACGGAAAACGACCACGCCTCGGAACTCTTCCTGGGCTGGTTCATAACCGAGCAAGTGGAAGAGGAAGCCACGGCCCAGGAAACGGCCCGGAAATTCAAACTGGCCGCCGGCCAGGGGGCGGCTCTCTTCCTCATTGACCAGGAACTGGGAGCCCGCGCCCTGACCCAGGAGGTCAAAAACGCCCTCACCGGAACCGCAGTCGCCCTGGACTAAGCCCTCAAAGGCCCTCGGACCAGACGCCGCCAATGTCCTCCCAGGAAAAACCGCCGGCCGGGACGGATCATTCTCTGGTTTTTACCATGCTGCCCGCATCGGACTCAGGAGGCCTCATGCCCAACCGCGCCCCGCTTGATGTAGAGCGCCTTAATTCCTTTTACGTCGCCCCCCAGGCCCTCTTCAGGGCGCTCCATTACGCGTTCTCCCAGCCCCATGAATCAGGGACGCCCCTGAACTGCCTGAACGTGCTCAACACTTCAGCGCAGTTTCTGAAGACCCTCAAAGAGATGGAAAGTAATCCGGAACTGAAACCCAAAGTCACGTTTGAGATACTGGCTCCGGTGGAGATCCTGGCCACCAGGTCTGTCGCCCTCATGAGGCTGTTGGCCGATTTCTTTATTGACCGCGGCGCGGGGTTGAACCAGAACCATTTGAAGGCCGAACTGGACAAACTCTGGCCGCGCCGCGAATTCCTCACCGCGGCCGCATTCACCCCCCTGAAAAATTACGTCGGCGGGACCGGCGCGCCCTTTTTCGACCCCGGGGAATTCATAAAAAACGTCAACCTGATCAGGAACTCCATAGGCAAGCACCTCGGGCATTTCCCCTGGGGCTCCCACTCGCACCACTCCTAGACGGGAGGATCTTCATGAAAAAATTACTGTTGATTGTTGCCTTGGCTTTTTCTCTGGGGGCGGCTCCAGCCTTGGCCCAGAACTCCGCCCCCGCCCAGGGCTCTCCCGCAGCCGCCCAGACCGCTCCGGACCCTAATCCGGCTCCGGACCCTAATTCGCCTCCGAACCCTAATCCGGCCCCGGACCTTCACCCGGCTCCGGACCCCAGGTATCTCTCGGACCATAATCGCGGCCCCTATAATTAATCCGCTGCCGGAACGCGTGGGGGAAGGCTTTCAATAGGCGCGCCCTATTGAAAGCCTTCCTATTCCCGGTAAGGTTTAGCGGAATAAGTCTGAATAATCCGCTCAGTATCAATATCATTCCGGCGCACTACAGAATCCAAAGTCAATCCCACGCCGAAAATGGTGATGGCCACTATTTCCAAAGCGGAAGCCAGTATCGCCAAAGGGACGTGGCGTATAAATCCGGTATTGACAAACTCCCAAACAACAGGGAATCCGGCCAGTAATCCCAGGCACGCCACGCAAACGGCTATGAACGAAAAAAAAACTAATGGTTTGCCATGGCGGAAAAGATTGAAAATGGCCGACAGCACCCGCAGGCCGTCACTGAATGTATTCAATTTTGAAAAACTCCCTTCCGGTCTGTTGCGGTAACGAATGGGAATTTCAAGGATACGAAACCTGTGTCGAAGCGCAAAGATGGTCATATCGGTTTCAATCTGGAACCCTTCCATCAAAAAAGGATAGGATCGGGCGAAGGGCCGGTTAAACGCGCGATACCCGGTCATTATGTCCGAAAGATTCGCTCCGAAAAACATATTGATCAGGGTTCTGACCAAATTATTGCCGAAATTATGGAACTTGCGGGAATTTTCTCTGCCATAGCCCCCCCCGGAAAGCCTGTCGCCAATAACCATGTCCGCGCGCCCTTCAGCGATTGGGGCGACAAGCTCATGGATTTTTTCTGGAGGGTAGGTCAGGTCCGCATCCGCAATGACAAAAATGTCGGCGTCAATTTCCAAGAATGCGCGGCGCAACGCGTTGCCTTTACCGTGGCGAAGTTCATGTAAAAGCGCCCCCGTTTTAATTTGCGCCAGAATTTTTTGGGCAATGGCCGCAGTTTCATCACTTGAATTATTGTCGATGACGTATATTCTGGCGGAGGGCATGGCGCCGTGGAATGCCGCAATGACTCCGGCGATAGTCAATTCCTCGTTGAATGCCGGCAACAGAACGGCCACATCACAATTTGCACGTGTCATAAGGAATGCGATCTCCTATCCCTTTTTTGGCATTATCAGGATCAGACCCCGTCATTGTTATACTTGCCCGGTATAACCAGCATTATGCGCGATGTCTGATTGTCAATGCGCCAAACCTGTTCAGAAGGCTCACAATCGCCAAAAAAACGGCCAGCAGCAGACACCATTCGCTGAGCTGCAAATATCGGTACACCACAGCATGGCCGAAGCTCAACACCGCAACGGCCAGAATGTGTATGGCCCCGATGAACAGGACGGGCAACCGTAAAGAGGCTGTCCCGGCCGCTATGGACGCCGCAAGCACCAGCAGGAACGAAAGAAAGATACCGGGGACTAACTTTGCGTTTATTCCGAGTCTGTGAATGTTGTTACCGAAAGGAGACACACGGACATCCGGATAAAAATACAAGGAACTTAAAGCGTTACGACCGGCCATGGCCAAATTTTCGCCGAGATGGGCCTTGATGATGGGCCGGGCCACGATTTTGGCCAATTCCGCTTCACCAAGCAGATTTCTATTGTGTTTCCGCAGTTCTTCAAAATACGTTTCACGGTAAAGATCATGGAAAAATCCTCTATAGTAATACTCGTCTAGGCAACCGATCAATCCGTATATCTTGGAATAATTGCCACGGCCCTTCGGGAAAATTTTTTCCTGCAGCTTCCGGTCAAATTCGGGCTTTCTCTCCAGAAGCTTGACCACATACTGTCGGTCCCGTTCCTCAGCAAACAAATTTTCATCCCCCGGCTGCAGCAGGTAAAGAGCGCGCGATATCATGGCAGACACCTGGATCTGGCTTACTACAAACAAACCGCTTTTGCTATAGAGGCGCCAAGGCCAGATGGCCGTGCCCATAACCAACAGCAGGCCGATGGCCAGGGCCAGTCCGGCTCTCATTTTTTGCTTCAGGCGGCAAGCCTCGACCATGACCAGCAGAATTATCACTCCGGCTAAGGCGGGCGCGAAAATCATGGCCGGCCGCACCAGGAAGGCATAGGCCGATATAACGGCCAGGGTCAACAAAAAAATCAGCCGTCTACTGTGGGCGAAGAACAGGCCGAGAGACACCGCAATCAGCAGCAGCGTGGCTCCGAGCTGGTCCGGCATTATCCAAAATGTCTCAAGCAACTCAGTGAGATGTGGAATAAGGCAGGGAGCGGCCACGGCCAGCGGCGCACTGACATGAAGGGACAAAGCGACAGACAGCAGGGCCAGAGCCGCAACCCGAAGCAAAAAATTAGCCCGGGAGACGAACAAAAACGCTTGGCAAGACTTTTCATCGGCCAAGGCGTTTTGGGTGTATTGCTCTAAAGATGGCAAATCTGGCCATAACACGCGCTGGATAGGCTCAAACTGGCCTAACGCGGTTAAATAATACTTAAAACCAGGCGTCCGGTATGAATTCCAAGGGTCATTAAAAGATACATCCATGTAGCTTCTTGTATCTTTGCCTATCTCCCATTTTGAGGCGTCAGCGGCCAGGTGGACGGCTGAATACGAGAAGACAGCCGCGCCGACTATTACTGTGAGGCCCCATTTTTTATAACCTCTGAACAGACCTGCCGTTTCCTGCGTGGAGCCAGGCGCCAGCAGCCACGCTAAGGCTTGGCTCGGCGATGGCGAGATGTTTCGGTGCCTGCCGACCATGAGGATAGTCAGACCTGAAAAAAGAAAAAAGAGTCCGGCAATGGCAACATACTCTGAAACGGTTTCCTGACAGGTTAACGGCGCGAAAAGCGTATAGAGCGGCAAGAGGCTCAAGGCCATTGCTGTAAAAAGAATGAGCGTGACTGGAAGATGGTGTTTCATCGAACTTTTCTTCTATAGCAGTTTACGCTTGAGATTGCCGCTGGACGGCAGGCCAAGCCCGCCTAGGCAATCTCGCGGGCGTTGCGAAACAAGGTTTCACACCGCC
>WRHT01000147.1 GCA_009783115.1 Desulfovibrionaceae bacterium
GAGCTTTTCACCCCCTTTCCCGCCACCGAGCCGAAAAGAATGCGATCCAGGCCGGCCCGGCCGTGGGTTCCCATGACGATCATGTCGGCATTATTCTCCTTGGCCTGGCTGATGATCTCCTCGGCGGCGTAACCGCTGATCACCCGCCCTTCGGCCCGGAGATCTGAGAATTTCTCCTTCACGAATTCTTCCATGGATCTTTCCGCCCCGGTGATCACCTCGCCCACAAAATTTTCCATGGAACTGGTGGGCACATGGAAACCCACATAATGCCCCAAGGTCGGGGCTATGTACACCGCCAGTATTTCAGCATCCAGGGCCTTGGCCAGACAAATGGCATACTCGGCCACACTGGCGCTTTGCGGGGACAGGTCCACCGCAACCAGGATTTTTTTGACTTGTACTGCGGTCATGGCGTTCTCCTTGCTGGGATTTGTATTACTCTATATAATAAATACAGGCGACAAGAGCAAATATTTTCCGGCGGAGCCTCGGTTTGAACGGGGCGCTGCCCCCGGCCGCCTTCCAGTAGTTGCTATTTACTTATTTTACTGAGCACAGTACACTATTAATGATTTTAAAAATCAAGGATTTGGCTAAATCTGGAAAAAATTATGCGCCTCGGCGGGGCCGGGGGTTTGCCGGTTTTAATTATTCAAGAGGAGAACAATTATGAGGACTGTTGGGACAGTCGCACGAGGACTCCGCGCTCCGTTAATTAAAGCCGGCGACGACATAGTGCAGATAGCCGTTGACAGCATCCTGGCCGCCTCCAAAGAAGAACACTTCGAATTGCATGACAGGGATATAATTGGAATTACTGAAGCAGCGGTGGCCCGTGCCCAGGGTAATTACGCGAGCTGCAAACAGATTGCCGTTGATATCCGTAAAAAATACCCGAGTGGAACGCTCGCAATCACATTTCCAATTTTATCAAGAAACCGCTTTTCAAATATATTAAAAGGCATCACACAAGGATGCGACAAGCTGTATATTATGTTATCATATCCAGCTGACGAAGTTGGGAACGAACTTATTTCATATGATACGCTCGATAAAGCAGGCGTTAATCCGTATACTGATATACTTACAGAAAAAAATTACCGTGAGAAATTTGGTTATGATATAACGCATGTATTTACACATGTAGATTATGTTGAATACTACAAATCTTTTTGTGATCATAGTGAAATCATATTTGCTAATGATGTTCGAAAAATACTCGGATTTACAAAACATGTGCTGTGCTGTGATATACATACCCGTTTCAGGTCAAAACGCCTGTTAAAAGAGTCAGGCGCTGAAACCGTTTACGGATTAGAGGATGTGTTGTCATACTCCGTCGATGGCAGCGGGTACAACGAGCAATACGGACTTTTGGGTTCGAACAAAGCTACGGAGGATTCAATAAAGCTGTTTCCCAGGGATTGTGAGGCAGTCGTCACTAAAATCGCGCAAAAAATAAAAGAAATTTCCGGGAAACAGGTTGAAGTGATGATTTATGGCGACGGAGCGTTCAAAGATCCTGTCGGACATATATGGGAACTGGCCGATCCGGTTGTTTCTCCCGCGTTTACTCCGGGATTGGGTGGAACACCCAACGAATTGAAATTAAAGTTCCTGCTGGATAGCGAATTTTCGGGGAAAAGTGAAGATGAATTAAAAGAGGCGGTCGGCAAGGCAATAAAGGCTAAAACAGGAAATTTCGCAGATAATGCGTTAGGCACAACTCCAAGAAGGTATACTGATTTAATAGGCAGCTTGTGTGATCTGATGAGCGGATCCGGGGACAAGGGAACGCCGATCGTATTGATACAAGGTTACTTTGATAATTATGCCTCATGATAAGAATCGGTCCGTCTATTTTTCAAGCGTGCGCCCTTTTTCGCGGCAGCTCCCGGCGACAGGGTAAAAAATTCCGGCCCGCGGAGAGCTTAAAAACTTAAAAACATTGAAATTCAATATGTTATATTTCGCCGGCAGGTTGGCAAAGTTTTTGCTTAAGCTTGGCTAGTGCGGAGCAGGGACAACCTAAGATGGGGGCATGGATGAAAATACGCAATGACCCGTTACAGATTTCGCAGGAACAGGGCGAAATCCGCCGCAAAACCGATCTGGAAGGCTTTGAGGGCCTTTTGACCCGCGAATTGCGGCAGGTCCAGGACAGCGAAACGGCGCCGGCCCCGGAAATCGCCCAAAGCGCCTCGGTTCTGGCCACCAGGATTCGTGCGGCCCAGGAAGCGGCTGCTCTGCCGGAAGACACGGATAAAGAGGCCTTTATGGCGCGCCTGGACGGACTCTTGGGGCAGTGGGAACACTACGCCGCTACCCTGAACGATTCCTCCGGGGCCGGACTGAAAAACATTCACCGGCTTCTGGGCGATTTGGGCGGCCAGATAAGCGGACTGAAAGCCTCCATGCCGGAGAGCGCGTCCGGACTGCGCGGTCTGGTCAATGAGCTGGAAGTGCTCGCCGTTACCGAGGAATTCAAGATCAACCGCGGGGATTACCTGTAACAGTCTCCCCCGTGAAACCCTGCGTCTGCCTTGCTTTAAAGCAGGCGCAGGGCCTCCTGTGAAAGCACCTGCTTTTTGATGTAGCCCACCACCGCCTCGGGCGAATCCAGCAGAACGCAAAACTTTATTTCCTCTTCATCAAGAAAGCCGCTACGGACCATGGAGTTTCTGATCCAGTCCAACATCCCGCTCCAGAAAGAAGAATCGTACAGCACAATGGGAAAAGGCCGGATCCTCCCGGTCTGGGCCAGCAGTATGGCTTCGCTCAGCTCGTCCAGCGTTCCCATTCCTCCGGGCATGACGACATAGGCCACCGCATATTTGACGAACATGAGCTTGCGTACGAAGAAATAATTGAAATCGCAGCGGGTGGTGACATAGGGATTGATCTTCTGTTCCTGGGGCAAATGGATGTGCAGGCCGATGGATGGAGCCTCCGCCTCCAGCGCGCCCCTGTTTCCGGCCTCCATAAGTCCCGGACCGCCGCCGGTGATAATGCCGTATCCCTCTTCTCCCAGCCTGCGGGCAATCTCCCTGGTGGCCTCATACAACGGAGAATCAGCGGAAGCCCTGGCGGAACCGAAGATGGATACGCAACGCGGCATCCTCCCCAATTCCTCAAAACCGTTTACCGCCTCGGAGATAATTTTGAACATCCTCCAGGAATCATGGGAAGAATCCCATTCACGCAGGTTATCACTATATTTCGTTTTCATGGTCTTGCCCCTGTAGCGGTATAACGCGCACTTCCTCAATCCTGCGGGTGGAAACCTTTTCCACGATAAAACGCAGCCCCATATGTTCCAGGTTTTCCCCGAGCTCGGGCAGGTGTTCGAAATGATCCAGGAGCAGCCCTGCCAGGGTGCCGTAATCGCCTTCCTCGGGCAACAGCCCCTCCAGGTTCAGCTCATTTTCCAGGAGGTGCAGATCCGCCCCGCCCCTGACCAGAAAGGAGCCGTCCTCCTGCCTGGAGATATCGGGTTTTTCGTCTTCTTCCCTGAATTCTCCGGCAATGATGGCAAATATGTCCACCGGGGTGACCAGTCCGGATACGGATCCGAACTCATCCACCGCGATAACCGGACTGCCTCCGGTCTGGCGCATGAGCTTGAGCAGGCGGATGGCGTCCATACTCTCGGGGGCCACTACTATGGAGGCGCGCCGGCCGGCCAGGGCCTCCAAATCTTCCCCGGCCTGTATGGCAGCCATAATGTCGGTCCCCCTGGCCACCCCCGCCAGCTCGTCCAGGCGGCCGTGGCAGAGCGGGTAATGGCTGTGCGGTTCCGCCAGGATGTACTTGACGATCTTTTCCGCTTTATTGTCCAGGTTGATCCAGCGGATCTCATTGCGCGGGGTCATCAGGCTGCGCAGGGACCGCTCTCCCAGAGAGAGCACTCCGCCGATCATGCTGCTTTCTTCCCCGGCAATGGATGCAGGCCTGGCTGGATTTTGCTCGTCGATGTCGCGGACCAGCGGACGCCCTTCACCCATGAGACGCAGAATAAGCTCCGTGGTGCGGGCGCGCAGGGGGCGCATAGCCTGGTGTTTCAGTTGGTTGGAGGTGGCGATCTGGTTGAATATCTCAATGAGCACGGAAAAACCGATGGCGGCATA
>WRHT01000148.1 GCA_009783115.1 Desulfovibrionaceae bacterium
CACGAAGGTTATCAAGCGTTTTTATATCACCGGGAAGTATGCCTTTAGCCCGCATCTTTTCCCGGTAATGCGGCACATTCGCGTACACGTTTTGAACGGTTGCGATCAGTTTTTCAAGCTGAATCGCGCGAAGCCGCTCACGCTCCATAGTTTCAATAGGTTTATTCCAATATCGTTCCATTCAGAGATACTCCTGGAGATATTTTTTCATAGATCACCTATTAAACCATCATTCTGTGGAGTATGTTAGGTGATATAATGTGTATTAATTCATTTTAATTTACAGGTGTTGTACTGGTATCTGCTTTACGTCCAGCGGTAAAGGCATGGCAGTTTATATCCGCTAACTCTGATTTTACACGGTTTCTAATGGTTTCATGCCATTTTTCCAACGGAAGATCCATGAAATTGGAAGCGATTCCAAGCAAGATAGTATTTACCAAGCGCGGATTGCCAAGTTCGGCGGCCATAGCCAGGGCGTCCATAACAATGGGTTTAGCTCCAGCCAAATGTTTTTCCGCCTGGTCCGGGTATTGAGCCACTCCCATGGTGACCACGGGAGGGACCAGCCGGGCGCGGCTTACGATAATTTGGCCGGTGGGCGCCAGATAATCTTGCCAGCGCAAGGCTTCCGCCAGTTCGAAAGAAATCAGTATTTCCGCCTGGCCTTTGGCGATAAGTGGTGAATATATTTTATCTCCATAGCGCACATGGCTGGACACAATGCCGCCTCTTTGCGACATTCCGTGGACCTCGCTTTTTTTCGCGTCAAATCCTGCGGCCAGGGCCACATCCGCCAATATGTCGCTGGCCATGATAACTCCCTGGCCGCCGACTCCAACAATAAGGATATTCATGTCTCACCTCGAATTAACAGGCTTTGGCTGATGCCGGCGGTGTAATGGCCCCCTGGGGGCATGTCTGGGCGCACATGCCGCATGCCGCGCACATATTGGAGTCTATGGCCGCCTTATGGCGGATTGTTTTGGCGTCCGCCTTGGATATGGCCTCGCCGCTATAGATGGCTGGGCAGCCCAGCCGCAGGCATATGCCGCAGCCTGTGCACTTTTCGGTTGCCGCAAAGGCCTTCGCGGCATCAAGGGCGAGCAGCTGCATACAAGGACGCCTGGTAATAAGTACGGAGGGTTCGTCGGCGGCGGCTTCTTCGCGTAAGGCGTTCTCACATTCCATAAGGTTATAGGCGTCTATCTGGCGCACCCGCGCTATGCCCAAAGCTTTGCAAATAGCGGCTATATCAGCCTGGGGCGCGGGTTTGCCCATAAGAGTTTTACCGGTGCCGGGATTGTGTTGAGCGCCGGTCATGCCGGTTATGCGGTTATCCAAAATAATCACGTTAATGGCGCTTTGGTTGTAAACCACGTCTAACAGGCTGGTTATGCCGGAATGGAAAAAAGTGGAATCTCCTATAATGGCGAATATAGGGCGGCTGTCTTTAACTCCGGCGGTTTGCCGGGCCTTGTGCATGCCATGGGCCATGCTGATGCCGGCGCCCATGCACAGGATAGTTTCAATGGCCTGTAACGGGGCCAGGGCGGTCAGCGAATAACAGCCAATATCGCCGGTAACCAGGGCGTTGATTTTTTTAAGGGCGAAACTTACGCCTCGGTGTGAACAGCCCGCGCATAACAAGGGCGGCCTGGGCATTGCGCCCAAGGCTTCAAAAGCGGGAGTCGGCGGTTTTTGAGACAAAACATCGGCTTTGGCGAAAGACGCGGCCACTAATCCAGGACTCAATTCTCCGGTGCGGGGGAAAAATTTTTTGCCTTCCACGGCTAATCCCATGAGTCTGACCTGATTCTCAATAAATGGCTCCAGTTCTTCCACAACCAACAATTTTTTAACCGAAGCGGCGAAGGTTCTGATTTTTTCCTCCGGCAGGGGATAAGTTAATCCCAGCTTGAAAAAACTGGCCCCCGGGATGGCCTCTTTGGCATAATTATAGGAAATGCCGCTAGTTATTATACCAACGGACGTATCGCCTTTTTCCCAGTAGTTGATTTCGGTGGCTTCAGCCCATTTTTTCAGCTTTTCCTCTCGCTCCAGCACCACCGGGTGGCGTTTTTGGGCAAAAGCCGGCAGCATGCAATATTTGGGCAAATCCCGTTCAAAACCCGCAGGCGCGGGCATATCCCGGCGCGCGCCTATTTCCACCACACTTTTAGAATGAGATATCCTGGTCGTCATGCGCAACATAACCGGGGTGTCAAATTGTTCGGAAAGCTCAAAAGCCAGGCCGGTCATGTCTTTAGCTTCCTGGCTGTTGCTGGGCTCCAACATGGGGATTTGCGCAAAGGCCGCTAAAAGCCGGTTATCCTGTTCATTCTGTGAGCTGTGCATGGCCGGATCATCGGCATTCACCAAAACCATGCCGCCTTTTATGCCCGTGTAAGTCAAGGTCATTAACGGATCGGCGGCCACATTGAGTCCGACATGTTTGAAAGCGGTAAGAGCGCGCACCCCGGTGAGGCTGGCTCCGGCGGCGGCTTCCATGGCGACCTTTTCATTGGGAGCCCATTCGGCGAATACTCCGGGGTAGCGGCTTAAATTTTCCAATACCTCCGTGCTGGGCGTGCCGGGATAGGCGGACGCGAAAATGACTCCGTGTTCATAAGCCCCCAGGGCGACAGCTTCATTGCCGGATAAAATGCGTTTCATAGCAAATTCTCCTTAACTCATTTTCGGAATCAATCCGGTTTTTCAATCTGTTGTCTGACGATGCTTCCCCCTTCTCTGTATTGGCCGCGGAGCCTGGTTTTTTCTATTTTACCCGTGGCGTTTCGCGGCACGTTGGCAAATATGATTTTATGCGGCCGCTTATAGCGTGGAAGCTGTTCGCAGAACTGGAGTATTTCATCTTCGCCGCATCTTGTCCCCGGGTTGATTTCAATGATCGCCGCGGAGATCTCGCCCAGTCTGCTGTCCGCCAAACCAATGACAGCGGCGTCTTTTATCTTGCCGTGCATGCGCAGGAAGTCCTCGATCTGCACCGGGTAGATGTTTTCACCGCCTGTAATAATCACGTCCTTTTTTCTGTCCACGAGGAATATAAAATTGTCCTCATCCTCGCAGGCAATGTCGCCGGTATAGAGCCAACCGTTCTTGATTGTGGCGGCGGTGGCTTCCGGGTCTTTGTAGTAGCATTTCATAACGCCGACGCCGGACAGTATGAGTTCACCCACATCGCCGCGCTTCACTTCCACGCCGTTTTCGTCAACGATCTTGGTTTGCCAGCCATGGCCCGCTTTGCCGATTGCGCCCACCTTGTGTATGTTCTCAACGCCGAGATGCACCGCGCCCGGGCCGCTGGATTCCGACAGCCCGTAGTTTGTGTCGTACTCGTGGTGAGGGAAATGCTTTTTCCAGCGCCGGATCAAACTCGGCGGAACCGGCTGCGCTCCAATGTGCATGAGCCGCCACGCGCTAAGGTTGTAACCGGCGAGGTCGATCTCGCCGCTCTCTATAGCGTCGAGTATATCCTGCGCCCAAGGCACCAACAGCCAAACGATGGTCGCCTTTTCACTCGCCGCCGTTTCAATAATCCACTTCGGACTTGTCCCGCGCAACAGCACCGCGCTCCCGCCCACAAGAAGGCTGCCGAACCAGTGCATTTTCGCCCCGGTGTGATACAGCGGAGGGATGCACATGAAGATGTCGTCCCGCGTCTGGCTGTGGTGGATTTGCTCTACTTTGCAAGCCGTGGCAAGGGCCAGGTGGGAATGTAGAATGGCCTTGGGAAACCCTGTGGTGCCGGAAGAAAAATATATCGCGGCATCTTCTTCATCAGAAAGCGTCACCTCCGGCGCGTTTCTCGGGCGGGAACCAGCAAGGCTCTCGTATCCCTCCGCAAAATCGGGACAACTGCCGCCGACATAAAACATCGCATGTATCTTGGGCAGGTCGTCTTTGATTGTCTGCACACGCTCGATAAATTCAGTTCCGAATATCAGGATGGAAACATCGGCAAGGTCAAGGGCATATTTTATCTCGTCGGAGGAATACCGGAAATTGAGCGGCACGACGACGGCGCCGGCTTTCAGCACACCGAAGTAAATCGGCAGCCACTCAATACAATTCATGAGCAAAAGTCCGACTT
>WRHT01000149.1 GCA_009783115.1 Desulfovibrionaceae bacterium
CGGCGAACATGGCCAGTCTCTCTCCGGCCCAGCGCGAACACAGGGCCGCGTCGTCTTCCCGGCCGTCGCAGTACCCGGCATAGGCGGCCGCGTCCAGGTCCACACCGCATAGCTGCAAGGCGGTGAGCGCGCCTGCTCCTACACCCAGAAGACCGATGCGCTGCGCATCCATCCGTTCGCCCAAAAACGGGTCGGCGCGCGCGGCGGCCAGGGCCGCGCGCAGTTGCATGGGCCGATGGTAGACCAGGGCGGCCGAATACAGGCCCCCGGCGTTTTCCATACTGTCCCCGGTATGGGTGGGGGTGATGACGATAAATCCTTGCGTGGCTAAGGCGGCGGCGGTTTCATGGCTGGAGAGGGCGCTGCCGACGCTGTCGTGAGAGATGAGCACCAGGGGGAAGATGCCGTCCAGCGGAGGGGCTTCTTTTTCCGCCCGCACGGACCAGTCTCCGAAATCCGTTCTGCGGGCGTCCCCCCCTGAACGCCGGGACGGGTACCATACCAGCACGCTCAGTTGGGCGTTGCTTTGGGTCAGCACCGCCAAAGAGCGCACCCCGGCGGCGTTTGTCCCTCGTCCCCAGCCCATGCTCCAGGCTTTCCGGGTAGGGTGTAGCCCGTCCGGCAGGGAGAGCAGAGCGATCAGGGCGAGTATGGCGAATAGGCGGGCGGGGTGTTTGGCGCGAAGCGGTCTGAAGGCTGCGCCGTTCATCCGAGTAGGCTCTCGCCGCTTTCGGGGGTGGTGGATTCGTGCTGCACCACCTTGGAGCCGGGGGCGATATTTTTGGTAATCCACACGTTGCCGCCGATCATGCTCCCCTGGCCTATAGTCACCCGTCCCAGGATGGTCGCCCCGGAATATACCACCACGTCGTCTTCCAGAATGGGGTGCCGGGGCAGGCCCTTGGTCAGGGAACCGTCCTCCTCCTTGGGAAAGGAGAGGGCGCCCAGGGTGACGCCTTGGTACAGGCGGCAGTTGCGGCCGATGATGCAGGTTTCGCCGATGACTACCCCGGTTCCGTGGTCAATAAAAAAGCTGTCGCCGATGCGCGCTCCCGGATGGATGTCAATGCCGGTCTCTCCGTGGGCCATCTCCGCGATGATGCGCGGGACGAGCGGCACATTCAGGAGGTATAGCTGGTAGGCGATGCGGTGGTTGGTCATCGCCCGGATGGACGGGTAGCAGAAAATGGTTTCGCCGGGACTGCGGGCCGCCGGGTCTCCTTCATAGGCCGCTCGCACGTCGCTTTCCAGGGCGGAGCGGATCTCCGGGAGTTTTTGCATGAATTTTTCGGCCAGTTCAAAGGCTTCGGCCTCCCGGTTGCGGCAGGGGGCGATGCCTTCGTCCGCTTCTTCCAGACAGTAGCCGTTTTCGATCTGCCCGGCCAGCAGGCGGTAGATGCTGTCCAGGTTGGCGGAGAGATGGTATTTCCTGGCCCGCCCCCAAGTCTGGGGAAAGGAGTAATAGCCGGGGAAAAATACCGCCCGCAGACGCTGCATAAGTTCTTCCAGAACAGGCAGGGAGGGCATGCGCACTCCCAGGTCAAAACGCTTTTCATAGAAGGCCGGGGTAAGCAGTTCGGCGGTCAGCCGGTCCATGCCGGCCAGAGCTTTATCTTTGTTCATGTATTGTCGTCCGGGTCGGAAAAAACATGGGTAAAACGCGTTACGCTTGTAATATTAGTAATTTTTGTATATGTTGGCAAGCTGATTATGGCGCGCTGGGCATAGGGCATAAGCCCGCCAAGGCGCGGCCGAATTTTTAAGATCATCCCGATAGCGGAACCTTGAAATCCGGAGGGCGGAAAGTGCTGAGCGCGAAAAAAAACTTGCTGGCGGCGGTTTTGGCTTTATCCTTGATTTTGCTTCTGCCGGCGGCCGGCTGGGGCGCGGATCTGCATCTCCCCGGCGCGGAATTGAGCGCTTTCTGGGCCATCCCCTTTGTCTGCATGCTCATGAGCATCGCCGTCTGCCCTCTGACGGTTCCGCATTTCTGGGAGCATAATTTCGGCAAAATAGCCGTGTTTTGGGGCCTGGCCTTTCTCGTTCCATGCGCCATGGTATTCGGCCCGTCCGTGGCCCTGTTCGAGGCTTGGCATTCCTTGATCGATGAATACATACCCTTCATCATCCTGCTCTTCGCCCTGTTCACCGTGGCGGGCGGGGTGCGCCTCACCGGCGCCCTGGTGGGAACGCCGGCGGTGAATACCGGCATTCTTCTGGTGGGAACCTTGCTGGCCAGCTGGATGGGAACCACCGGCGCGGCCATGCTGCTCATCCGTCCCCTGCTGCGGGCCAACGCCCACCGCAAGTACCAGGTGCATACGGTGGTTTTTTTCATCTTCCTGGTGGCCAATATCGGCGGTTGCCTCACCCCCCTGGGAGATCCTCCGCTGTTCCTGGGCTTCCTCAAGGGAGTGACCTTTTTCTGGACCATCAGCCATCTCCTGCCCATGATGCTTTTTCTGGGAGTTCTCCTGCTTTCTTTGTATTTCCTCATGGACAACTTTTTTTACAAAAAGGAGGGCCGTCCGGCTCCCCCGGCCGGGACCGCGGCTTCCGGAGAAAAACTCGGCCTGGAGGGCAAGGTCAATTTGATCCTTCTGGCTGGCGTCATCTCGGCTGTACTGATGAGCGGCACGGCCAATCTGGGCGAGTTTGAGGTTTACCATGTGAAGATTACCGTTCAGGATCTCCTGCGTGATCTCATACTGCTGGGCATCGCCGCCCTTTCCCTTAAGCTGACCGACCCGGAGAACCGGCGCAAGAACAACTTCAACTGGGCGCCGATCCTGGAAGTGGGCAAACTCTTCTTCGGCATATTCATGAGCATGATCCCGGCCTTGGCCATTCTGCGGGCCGGTGAACAGGGCGCTCTGAGCGCGGTGATCAGCCTGGTGAGCCATGAAGGCCAGCCGGTCAACTACATGTATTTCTGGCTGACCGGGGGCCTGTCCAGCTTCCTGGACAATGCCCCCACCTATCTGGTCTTTTTCAATACGGCCGGCGGGGACGCGGCGCAGCTCATGGGGCCGCTGGAACACACCCTGGCAGCCATTTCCGCGGGCGCGGTTTTTATGGGGGCCAATACCTACATCGGCAACGCCCCCAATTTCATGGTGCGTTCCATCTCTGAAAACCAGGGTGTGCGCATGCCTAGCTTTTTCGGTTACATGGCCTGGTCCGGCCTGATCCTGATTCCCTGTTTCGTGTTGGTTACCTTCATTTTCATTAAATAGCCTGGCGACCTTTTGTCCTGTTTTACAGGACAAAAGGTCGTGACCGCCTTGTCTCGGTCGTTTGTCCTTAAAAACAGGACTAGCTGTAAATACAGGTGGTTACCTTGGAGTATATGTCCAGATGGGGTTTGTCTGAAAAAATTGGACGAATTGGTAAATCATCTGGGATCCATCTAAAAATTCTTTTTTGAGATGGCTTCCAACGCTGTCCGTAGTTATTTTAATATGATATTCCGGTGGCATATATTTTGCTCTTATGGCCTCGCATGGCGTGGAGACAGGCGATCGCCTGGGCATCCAGCAAGCGCGGCCCGCTCTAAACAGTTATACCGCACAAGGAGACTGACATGGCTGACAAGTTAAGCATTCCGGTTTCCGGCGCGCTTATCCACCAGATGAGCGGCGGTCAGGAGATTGCCCTGGACTTTTCCCCGGAAACCACCGGCATGGATCTTGTCCAGGACGGCAACGATTTGCGGATGGCCTTTGAAAACGGCTCTGAAATCGTCCTGAGGGATTTTTTCAGTTTTATGGACGCCAGGCTGGACTTGGACGGCGTGCAGCTTGACGCGGCAGCCTTTCTGGCCGCCTTTGCCCCGGACCTGGCAACCGCCGCCGGTGAGGCCGCAGCCGGGCGTCTGGGCGCGTATAGCGATGACGCCGGCAATCTTCTGGGCGGGGTAGACGCCTTGGGCACGCAGCCCGGTATTCCCTTTGGCGGGGAGAGCGTCCATGCCGATGATCCTTTGGCGGCCGCGCCCCGTCTGGGAACGGCGGGCGAGGCCGGCCCCGCCCCCGACCCCCCCCCCCCCCCCCCCCCCGGCCCCGGCCCGGGTCCCG
>WRHT01000150.1 GCA_009783115.1 Desulfovibrionaceae bacterium
TCCTGGAAGATTTGCACAAGCTCCAGCCCATGAAGGCCTGCCAGGAAGAGCTCCTGGCCACCATGATCGCCGTCCTGGACAAAGGCGGCCGGGTGGGCTTTTCCTGCTCCCGCGCCCCCTCCGCCCTGGAACGCATGAACGAACAGTTGCTTTCCCGCCTGGGCGAAGGCCTGACCGTGCCGATCTCCCAGCCGGACCTGGATACCCGCCGCCGGATCATCATCCGCAAGGCCGAGGAAAAACGGCTGGTCCTTTCAGAGGAGATCGCCGGTTACCTGGCGGAAACCGTGAATACGGACATCCGCCGCATCGAAGGCTGTATCAGGCTCCTGTCCATCAAGGCCGGCATGGTCTCCAAGGGACTGACCCTGGGCATGGCCAGGGAGGTGGCCGGCGGCTACATGGAACGGACGCGGCCCGCCCTGCCGGAACTGGTCCGGCTGGTGGGCGAGGCCTACGGCCTTTCGCCTGACGCCGTCCGTTCCAAAAGCCGCAAGCAGGACTACGTGGCCGCGCGCTACCTGGTTTTTTACCTGGCCCGCAAACACGCGCGCCTGACCTACCAGGAAATCGGCGAATATTTCCGCCTGGCCCACAGTTCGGTGATAAAAGGGGCCAAGTGGATCGAAACGGAACTGGCCAACGACAGCAGAGCGGGTGGACGCCTCGCCAAGACCATCATCATGATTGAACTCAACGGCAAACTGTCGCCTAATCCCGTTAATCGCTAAATTTACAAAGGAGCCGCGCTCCGCGGGGTCCGGGGCGGCCCCCCGCTCAAACTGAGCCACTACCGCCCTCCCATAGCCCTTGCCTAATCCGCCGGGCTTGGGTATGCTCCGGCCTTAAAACGCGGGATGCGTATGCTGGCAGAGCATATAATATGAAATTCAATTTTTTCGCCCTGTTATGGCTCGGTATGCAGGGCGTCTTTCTTTATGCCCCCTCCGGGACCTGGCCCTGGCTGCCCGTGGCGGCGGCCGGCTGCGGGCTGGCCGCCTTTTTCCCGGCCTTAAACCTGCGGCAGCCGGACCTGGCGGTTCTGGGCCAAGGCGCGGCGGCGCTGATGACCTTTATCGCCCTGGGGCAGACCGCCCTTCAGGGGCTGCCTCTCCAGGAACTGGCCTGGGCCGCCCCGGCCTTGGGTTTTGTCCCGGCCTTTTGCCTGGCCTGTAAGCGCCAGTCGCGCGTTTTCGCCCTGCTGGCCTACGGCGGGGCCTTGGGGTTGCCCCTGTGCCTGGGGATTCCGCCAAACCGCCCGGAATTATATTCGGCTTACTACCTGGCCCTCTACCTGCCCTGGCCCCTGTTCACGCGCAAACAGAGGCGGCCTTGGCTGAGCCTGCTCCTGCCGGGCGGCTTCCTGGCTCTGGAAGCCTTTTATCTTTACCAAGGTTTTTATAGTCCGCCCTACCGGGAACTGCGCTTCTTTTTCCCGCTATTTTTCGTCGTTTATCTGCTGAACTTGGCCCTGCACATACGCCGCCCGGATTTTGACCCGCGACGCCCGCCGGATTTCCTGTTCAGCTTTGGCCTCCCCCTGGCCCTGGGCATAATCCAGCTACAGATCAGCGCCGCCAGGGGAAGCCATTTCATCATGTCCCTGGCCTTTTTTTTCCTGGCGAGCGTGGCCGGCTGCCGGCTCTTTCCCCTCCTTCTGGGAGAAAAAGGGCAAAGCCTCGGACGGCTGTATTGGCTTTCAGCCTTTGCCTGCCTGAACGCCGGCCTGCATTTCCTGCTGGACAACACCATGGCCCTGGCCGCCTATTGCCTGGAGACCGCGGCGATCTTATGGTTTAATCTCCACGGCCAAGGGCGGCGAAAAAGGGCCGCGGGCACGCTTTTCCTCCTATTTCTCCCCCTGTATTTTTTCCTTGGAGATTGCCTGCTCCTGCCCTCTTCCGCCGCCCTTGGCCTGGCCGGCCTGGCTTGCGCCCTGGCCCACCGCCAGGCGGCCAGGCGTCTGCGGCCAAACGACTGTACGCGCTACTGGACCTCCGGACAGGAACTCTTTTTCCTGCTTTTCGGCCTGGGCTGGTGGTTCGGCGGAATGGGAGCCTTTGTGTTCCGCAACCTGCCCGAACCGGGACTGGTCTTTTTTGCCTTAAGCTCGGCCTGCGCTTATTTCTTTTATGTCCTTGGAAAGGTCCTTGGTTTTCGATCCCTGGGCCTGGTGATTTTCTGGCCCTTGCTCATCTCCCTGCCGGCCGCGCTGCTGCCCTGCCTGTACCAGATGCAGATGGAGTGGCCGATACTAAACCATATGATATCATACAATTATTTCGGCGGGTTGGGCATGCCGGCCTGGACGACCTTCTTCATCACCATGGGGATCGCCATGCGCCGTAATTGGGATGGGTTGCTCTCCAACCATTGGCATAACTGGTTCCTGGGGCTGCTCTCCCTGGAGCTGATCCTAATCCTGACCAGCTCCATCCGGGCCCTGGCCCTGGAAAGCGGCGTATTCCCCTCGGCCTTGAGCTCGCTGGCGGTCTTGCCCGCCCTGGGCTATATCCTGACAGTCTCCTACCTGGCCAAGAACCGGAATCTTTCCAGAATTTACCGCAGAATCATCCTGTCATGGATTCCCGCCCTGCTTTTTGTGGCCTTGGCCGCATGGTTCGTCCTTTCCCTGGGGAGCCTTGGCCAGGACGCCCCCTGGGGCCGTTACCTGCCCATCCTCAACCCGGTGGAGTTGACGCAGCTTTCCTGCATCCTGGTTTTCGCCTACTGGCAGCGCCGGGTGCGCAAGAGCCAAACCCACGCCGCCTACCTGTCCGAAGGCCAAATGGGCTGGATCTACGGCCTCTTTGCCTTCTTATGGCTGCATGGACTTAGCTTCAGGCTCTTGCAGTATTTCAGCCAGTCCGAACCCGCGCAGGTAGCCGGTTTTATGGAACTGCACTTAATTTTCGCCTGCCTCTGGATACTCTTCGGCATCCTGCTCTGCCGGGGAGGATCGAACCATGCCTCCACCCTTTCCTGGCTGCTGGGGCTGGCCCTATTCCTGGGCGGCGGTTCCCTGCTGATCTGGATCGGCGCCAAGTTCTGGAGCATGGGAACAGCGGCCCTGCTGGGCCTCCTGGCCCTGGCTCTGATCCTGCTGATTTGCTGGAACAGCCCCGCGCCCTTCAGCGCCAAGGGGCGGAAACCGCGCTGACGCTGATGTCCGTTATCCTCTTGCCCGCGCCCCCGCCGGGATGGACGGCCTGGGAAGAACCCATGCGCCTGGCCCTGGATGAAGCCGGACGCGCCGCGGCCCAAGGCGAGGTCCCGGTGGGCGCCCTGGTGCTGGGCGGGGACGGACGCATCCTTGGACAGGGATTCAACCAGTGCATCGGACTCCATGACCCCACGGCCCACGCTGAAATCATGGCCTTGCGCGCCGCCGGGGAACGCCTCGGCAATTACCGGCTGAACGGCGCATTCCTGGTGGTCACCCTGGAGCCTTGCCAGATGTGCGCCGGGGCCCTGGTGCAATCCAGGCTGGCCGGGCTGGTTTACGGCGCAAAGGACGCCAAGGCCGGAGCGGTGGCAAGCTGCCTGGACGGCCTGGACCAGTACTTCCACAACCACCGCGTCTGGCACTGCGGCGGCATCCTGGAGGCTGACTGTTCAAAAGTACTGACGGATTTTTTCAGGAAACAGGCGGGGCAATAAAAAGTCCGGGGGGAATAATTCCCCCCGGACCGGATATTACAGGGCTGAAAAAACGCCCCGGTATGTTTTAGTACATGCCGCCCATGCCGCCCATGCCGCCGCCCATGCCGCCGCCCATGCCGCCGGCGTCCTTCTTGGGTTCAGGCTTCTCACAAATGGCGCAGTCGGTGGTGAGCAAAAGGGAGGCCACGGAAGCCGCGTTTTGCAAGGCTATGCGGGTGACCTTTTTGGGATCGATGACCCCGGCCTTGAAAAGATCTTCATACTCGCCGGTGTTGGCGTTAAAGCCGAAGCCGTCTTTGCCGTCCTTGACCTTTTCCACCACCACGGATCCTTCAAAACCGG
>WRHT01000151.1 GCA_009783115.1 Desulfovibrionaceae bacterium
CTGAAAAGGCAGTTCCTGGCATAAACGCGGTAATTGCCGGTAATGTTGCAGGAGACGCTGAAGCGGCAATCCTCCATGAGGAGTTCCAGGTTATTGCCGCTGAGCGTAGGAAAACTCGGGTCTTTACGGACTTCCACGATTTTTCTGAGGATCAGGCGGCCGCTGATCCCTTGCAGACTCGCGCCGTCAAAAACAAAGGCCTCGAAAAGCACGTCTTGCAACCGGCATTCCTTGAAGGCCGCCGGCGCCCGGTCTTCGCCCGGCGTCTTCACCCCGGCCAGGCGCCCTCCCAAAAAACGGCAATTTTCCAGATCGGCCTTTTCCAGACCGGCGTTTTCAAAGCGGCAATCCCTGAAGGCAACATTTTTGAAACGGGCGTAGCGCAGATGCGTCTGGCGGAAGGTCACCCCGACGCATTCCACGTCTTCCAGGGTCAGGCCGCCCAGATCGCAGTTAATGAAGCTGGTTCCATCCAGCTTTTTGCCCTTGATCTCCAGATAAGGCAGGACGGCGTTGCGCAGTTCTGTGTTGTTCAAGCGGGCGGGATCTTCGCCCAGGGTCCGGATGCCCTCCTCGTCCCAGCGCTGGCGCAGGGCTACCAGCATTTCCGGATGCGCGCCCAGAAGATCCTTGGGCGGGACCGATAGGGAGGAGGCGGATTCAGGATCCGACACGGCCGGCATAAGCCCGCGATGCGGGGATGTCGACGAAGCCGGGGGCACAAGAGGCGTGCTTGAGGAGGTTTCCGTAACGATCTGGGAAGGCGGCGCAGTTTGGCGGGTAAAGATAAAATGCCAGCAGGTCACGGCGGCCAAGGCTAGGGCCAGGATCAAAATCTGGGCGGACGAAAGTTTCATGCCTCAACGCCCGTCCATCTTCAGGAGCTTGTCCAGGGTATTCATTTCAGCGTTAAAACGCATGAGATCGTTACGCAGGAGATGCCCATGCTCCTCCTGAAAGGCGGCGGCCAGCCGTTCCAGCATGGCCGCGCCGCTCTCCAGCCCATCCCGCATGCGCGCATGTCCCGCTCTCTCCTCCAGGCGCAGGCGTTCATCCAGGATCTTGTGCGCCGCCGGCAGGTAACGGCTGAGAAAGCGCCTTCCGGCGGGGCGATCCTCCGGGTCTTCGCGTATGCAGGCCAGGATATCGGCGGCGGCCACGGCCAGGGTCTCCGTGTGCGCGGCAAGTTCCTGGGGAAGACGGCTTTTTTTCTCCAGCAGGAGGCTGATGGAGGCCTCAAACTCGTCCGGATCATCTGTTCTTTGCCCCTGTTGTTCCTTGCCCCGTGCCCATGATAAAGCGTAACCGGCGGCGCAGGCATAGGCCGCCGCGCCGCAGAGGGTGGCAAAGGCGAGAGCGGGGAAGGGAAAAGTGTCACGCAGGATCAAGGCCCCGACGAGCAGGGCCGGAACCGCCAGCCAACCGGCGCCCAGGCGGAAACGCCGGATAATCGCGGTCAGCAGCCAGCTTTGCAGCCCGGCGATGAACAAAGCCTGATCCTGGGAGAATCCGTCCCAGATCCAAAGCGGAAAAAAATGCCCCAAGCCGATGGCCGTGGGAAACAAAAAACGGCTTTCCCGCGGGGAAAACCCCGGCGGAAGCAGGCAGAGCAAACCTATATAGGCGAGGAAGATGCCGAAACCCTTGCCCAGAAGGGCAGCGCAAACCAGGGCCACGGCGTGAAAACCCAGCCTCCTGGCCAGGCCGGACAGACGGTTCTTCACTTCCCGCGCCGCCCCTTTAAGCCATTCGTGGATTGCCGCCGCCTGTTCCGGCGCTTCCGGCCCGGACATGCTCCTTACCCTTTGCTTTCCTGTATTAAAGAAGCCTGTTCAGGAAGCGGCGCTTTTTCCCGGGCGGCTATTTCCAGCAGGCTGGAGCGCAAATTGTCTTCCATTTCGCGCAGTTCTCTTTCCGCATTCCGGCGGCTGGTCCGGCCTTCAGCGGTGATTTTCAGACTTTCCTCAATGGTGGAAAGCAGCCTCTCGTGCACCTCCCGCAAGGTTTCCATATCCACCACGGCCCGCCCTGATTCGCGGGCCACCCCCAGGCTGGCGTCTTCCAGCATCTCGGCGTTTTTGCGCAAAAGATCATTGGTGGAATCGGAAACCTGCTTCTGCAAACCCAAGGCCTTTTTCTGGCGGTACATGGAAAGAGCCAGCACCATCTGGTTTTTCCAGATGGGGATGTTGGTGAGAATGCTGGTCTGGATTTTTTCCGCCAGGATCTGGTCATTGTTCTGGATCAGGCGGATCTGCGGCACCGACTGCACCGTGACCGTGCGGGAGATGCGCAGGTCATGCAGCCTGCGCTCAAAACGATCCAGGCGTCCGGCGAAATCACGCACTTCCTGGGCCTTCATGCTGTCGCCGCTCTCTTCGGCCTCTGCCAGCATACGGGGCAAATCCGTGTTTCTGGCCGCTTCCAGACGCTTTTCCCCGGCCGCGATGTACACGCTTAAATCCTGGTGGAACTGCCTGTTGCTGTTAAAAAGCTGTTCCAGAATTTCAATGTCGCGCAGAAGTCCCACCATGGCCTGATCCAGGCTGGCCGTAACGGCATCCACCTGATCGGTGATTTTTTTCATCCCGGCCATGCGCCGCTCAAAGGAATTGAACATGGACCCCACCAAAGGCAGCCTGCTTAACAGTCCTTCCTCTCCGGCAAATTGCCCCGCGTCCGCGGCCTTGACCTGGATGAGCAGGTTGGTGAGAATTTCGCCCACCGGGCCGGCATCTTTGCCCCGTACCTGCCGCAGCAGGTTGTCGGCAAAGCCGGCAATGGCGTTCATCGTGCCCGCGCCATAAGAAATGGTCAGGGCCGGGTCGCTGAAGTCAATGGCCGCCGCAGCCCTATCCACTTCCACAGCCAGGGCCTCCGGCGAGGTTTCCTTGACGGTCGCCAAGTCCTTAAGCATAGATTACTCCCGGTATTTAATATAGTTATTCTTATACCACTCCCCAGGCGCAGTCGATATAAATCTCGCGGAACGCCTACGCCCCGGCTGAAGAAATGCGTGTTTCACTTTTCAAACCAGGGCGTTCAAGTCATAGGTAAAACTCTCGGTGACCTCCGCCCTGACCAACTGGCCAGGCTCAAGATTTTCGCCGCTGAGATAGACCAGGCCGTCGGCCTCCGGAGCCTGGAACCAGGCCCGCCCGCGCCAGAGTCCCGGCCATTCCGGGTGGGCGGAATCCACCAGCACCTCCAAGCTTTGCCCAACATAGCCCTGCAAAATCTCCCCGCTGATCTCCGCCTGCATCTCCATCAGGCGGTCCCGCCGTAAGTCCTTAACTCTCTGGGGGAGCTGATCCGGCAGCCTCGCGGCCTCCGTTCCCTCCTCGGCATGATAGGAAAATACCCCCAGATTATGAAAACGAGCCTCGCGCACAAAGGCGCAAAGGCTTTGGAACTCTTCCTCGCCTTCGCCAGGAAAGCCGGCGATCAGGCTGGTGCGCAGGGCCGCTTCCGGCAATACGCCACGGATGCGTTCAACAATCTTGTAGGGACTCTGGCTGAACGGCCGCCCCATGCGCCGGAGGATCTCCGGGTGGGCGTGTTGCAGGGGCACGTCAAAATAAGGCAACAGAAGCGGACCGGCAGCGCGGACAAAACGCAAAAATTCCAGGCTGATCCCCGCCGGATAAAGATACATAAGGCGGAGGCGCGCAAGCCCGTCCAGTTCCAGGAGCCTCTCCAAAAGGCGGACAAGCCCTGGGGTTCCGGGCAGATCCCGGCCCCAGGCCGTAAGATCCTGGGCTACCAGGATGATCTCCCGCACCCCCTGCCCCAGCAGGGCGGCGGCCTCGTCCGCCAGCAAATCTTCAGGGTCGCTGCGCACCGCCCCACGGATCATCGGGATGGAACAAAAAGCGCAGGACTGGCCGCAACCCTCGCAGATTTTCAGCCATGCATAAGACGGCCCGGTGGAAAGCAGCCGGCGGCCGGTCCTTTGGGAAGCCCGCGCCTCCGTCCGGAAACCGCGCGCGAACATCGCCTCGCT
>WRHT01000152.1 GCA_009783115.1 Desulfovibrionaceae bacterium
CGTGCCCCTGGGGGCCACGGTCATCCTGGTGGGGGACGTGAACCAGCTCCCCTCGGTGGGCGCGGGCAACGTGCTGCGCGACATCATGGACGCGGAAATCGCGCCGGTGACCGAACTGACCGAGATTTTCCGCCAGGCCGCGGCCAGCGCCATAATTCTCAACGCCCACCGCATCAACCAGGGAATAGCTCCTTTCCCCCACCCCGAAGACGGGAGCCTGAGCGATTTTTACTTCATCCGCCAGGAAGACCCGGAAAAATGCGCCGAGTTGATCGAGGATCTGGTATGCAGGCATATTCCACGCCGCTTCAGCTTAAACCCGGTAAACGATATCCAGGTGCTCAGCCCCATGCACAAGGGCAGCGCCGGGGCCGCGGCCTTGAACGCCCGCCTGCAAAAGGCCCTGAACCCGCAGACCCTCTGTCTGCGCCGGGGGGAACGCCGCTTCTGCCTGGACGACAAGGTCATGCAGATTCGCAATAATTACGAAAAAGACGTGTATAACGGGGATATCGGCCGCGTCTGCCTTATTGATCCCGAAGAAAACAGCCTGACCGTCCGCTTCGATGAAAGCAAAAACGTCTTTTACACCCAGGAGGAATTGGACGACCTGGTTCCGGCCTATGCCATCTCCGTCCATAAGTCGCAGGGGTCGGAATATCCGGCGGTGGTCATCCCGCTGCTCACCCAGCACTACATGCTCCTGCAGCGCAACCTGCTTTACACCGCGGTCACCCGCGGCAAACAGTTGGTCATCCTGGCGGGATCGCCCAAGGCTGTCCACATGGCCGTGCGCAACAACAAAACCCGCTTCCGCCACACCTGGCTGGCCCAGAGGCTGAACCCGGGAAAAGGCCGAACCGGCCATCTGCCGTCTCCGGACGCCCTGGGCAAAGACGACCCGGACTTTGCCTGGGAAACCGCCGGCGGTGACGATTTTGTGGACATAAATGAATAGCGCGCCCGCCGTAGAGCCTGGGGGCCGCCGGGAATGTCTCTGAATCATGTTCTCATTCTGTAAAAAATCGCGTATGCTGCGCCCTGCGTATAATTACTCCGCTGCAAGATGGAGGATGCCTAAAATGGGAAAGAGCGTTTATGTTGCCGCGGCGGAAAGCCAAAGCGGCAAGTCGGTGGTCATGCTGGGCCTTATGCAGCTTCTGATGAAAAATCTGCGGCAGGTGGCCGTTTTCAGGCCGATCATCGGTCCCCAGACGCAAGGCGAGGATCATGACATCAACCTGCTCAGGCGGCATTTCAACCTGGATACCCCCTATGAAGATTGCTACGCCTACACCTTGGAAGAGGCCCAGGAGCTGATCAATGCCGGGCAGCGCACCCTGGTGCTGGAGACTATATTTCATAAATTCAAGCAATTGGAAAAAAAATATGATTTTGTTCTGTGTGAGGGCGCGGATCTTTTGAGCCGGGATTCCGCCATTGAATTCGAGCTGAACATGGAAATCGCCGCGCAGCTGAACTGTCCCATGGCCCTGGTAGTCCGGGGCGTTGACAAGCAGGCCGATGAAATACTGGAATCCGCCCGTTCGCTTTTGCATCTTATCCATGAAAAAGGACTGGATGTGGCCCTCTGCCTAATTAACCGCGCCTCCGTCAGCCAGGAGGAACAGGAACGGATCCTGGCCGCCCTGCGCAGCCGGGCCTACCCTAACCCGCCGCTTTTCTGCGTTTTGCCGGAAGAAACGCACCTTGGAGCTCCCACTATGGAAGATATACGCCGGAGCCTTGACGGTCTGGTAATCTACGGGAGCAAACACCTGGACAACCTGGTCGAGGTATTCCTGGTGGCGGCCATGCAGGCGGGCAATGTTCTGCATCGCCTCAAGCCGGATTGCCTGGTGATCACCCCGGGCGACCGGGAGGATATTGTGCTGGCCTGCCTGAGTTCCCTGCAAGCCCCGGTTTTTCCGAAAATATCCGGCATCGTGCTCAGCGGCGACATTCCCCTGCATGAGAGCGTGAAGCTCCTGCTGGAACACTGGACCGGCGCCGCTGTGCCCATCGTGGTCGCCAAGGGGCATACTTTTCAGATCGCCAATGCCATCAACAAGACCCGTAATAAAATAGACCCCTCCGACCAACGCAAGATCCACTCCGCCATCGGACACTTTGAACAACATGTTAATAGCGCGGAGCTGGCCAGGCGTTTCGTGGATCTGAAAGCCACCCGCATTACTCCCAGGATGTTCGAATACAACCTGCTGGAAAAAGCCCGGCAACAAAAAATGCGTATCGTGCTCCCCGAGGGGCAGGATGAGCGCATCCTGCAGGCCGCCGACGCCTTGTTGCGCCGGGGAGTGGCGGACCTGATCATCTTGGGCGACCACGAAATGATCAGCCTGGAAGAACGCCGGCTGGGGCTGGATCTCGGGCAGGCCCAAGTAGTCAACCCGGCCTATTTTTCACAGTTGGAAGACTATGTGCGCTCCTACCATGAAATGCGCAAACACAAGGGACTGACCTACGAGCAGGCCAGGGACATCATCCTTGACCCGACTTACTTCGGAACCATGATGGTCCAGAAAGGGCAGGCCGACGGCATGGTTTCCGGCGCGGTCAACACCACCGCCCATACCGTCCGTCCGGCCTTTGAAATCATCCGCACCAAAATCGCGGGAGCCACGGTGTCCTCGGTCTTCTTCATGTGCCTCCAGGACCGGGTGCTGGCCTTCGGCGACTGCGCCGTCATTCCCAATCCCACCCCCCAGGAACTGGCCCATATCGCGGTGGATGCCGCGAGGACCGCCGCCATGTTCGGCGTTGAGCCGCGGGTGGCCATGCTCTCCTATTCCACCGGCAGTTCCGGCAAGGGAGAAGATGTTGACAAGGTGATCACGGCCACGGCCCTGGCCAAGCAACTGGCCCCTGACCTGCTGCTGGAAGGGCCGCTCCAGTACGATGCGGCCATTGATCCCAAGGTGGCCAGCACCAAAATGCCGGACAGCCAGGTAGCCGGGCGGGCCACGGTGTTTATCTTTCCGGACCTAAATACCGGCAACAACACCTATAAAGCCGTGCAGCGGGCCGCCAATGCCGTGGCTATCGGCCCGGTGCTCCAAGGTTTGAAAAAGCCGGTCAATGACCTGTCCCGCGGGGCCAACGTGGCCGATATTATCAATACCGTGGCCATCACCGCCATCCAGGCCCAGGCCGAAATCCCCTCATAGATCCGGCCAAGGCCGGACCGGCTGTTTCTCCGGCAAATACTTCCAGTATTTCCTGGGCATGCACCGCTGCTGCCGGCGCGTATTCAGGCGTTCACGCACGGCGCAGGCCGCGAAATAGCCTTGCCAGAGCCGCTGCAAAAGCCTTTCGCCTTCCGCCAGCAAATCCGGACGCAGACCGCCGTCACACAGCAGGGCCTCATTTATGGTAAAATCCCTGAAGCCGCTTTTATCCCAAAATACGCCGTAATGCCGGACAGCATCATAGATGGCCCATGCCTGGCCCGCCAGGCGTCCCGCGAAATGCCTCTTCAGCAGCGGCAACAGGTTATGCCGGGGCTCAATCACCGCGAAATAGACTCCTTGCCCGGTTTTCTGAAAGCGCACATAACCGGCGTAACGCTCCACCTGGCGGGCGACCTTGCGGGCCAGACGCCATACCGCCAGCACATCCGGGTCCCCCAGATCCTTCTCCGTCTGCCCGCCGCTGTCCAAAACCTTACATAAATAACGAAAAAGCAGATCCTCGCTCCCGTCCTCTTCCGAAAGCCAGGCCAGAAGAACATGTTGCAGCCCCTGACGCGTCAGCTTCCGATACACGGACCTGAATACCCTTTCAATTTTGTCAGGCCGCGTCTCCACCTGGTGCGCCCCCGGCGCGGCCAAGGCCGCCAACTCGCCCGAACCGCGCAAATGATCCGGAAAACGTTTCAGAATATAGGCGTCGTAAATCGCGCTCAACAAGCCTTCAAAAGTCTGATCGTAAATAAAAATCACCATAGGCGGCAT
>WRHT01000153.1 GCA_009783115.1 Desulfovibrionaceae bacterium
CTGGGCGTGTCTTCAGGTATGCCGCCGCCGCTAAAGACGGCCTGGAAGCCGCGGCGGGCTTCTTCCGCCGCCTGGAGATCGTGGTAACGGGCGGTGAGTTCAAAGGCCAGTTCTTCCTTGGCGGTTTTGGGATGGAGCCGGCCTGCCTCCACCTCTCCCTTCATCCCGGCGATCTCTTCGAGGCTTTTATCCGAGAGCAACTCGTAATAGCGCCACATCAGCTCATCGGAAATGGACATGGCCTTGCCGAAGATCTCGGCGGGCGGCTCATTGATGCCGATGTAATTGCCCAGGGATTTGGACATTTTTTTCACGCCGTCCAGCCCCTCCAGCAGGGGCAGGGTAATGACGCATTGGGACTCTTGCCCGTATTGGGTCTGGATATGCCTGCCCACCAGCAGGTTGAAGGTCTGGTCCGTTCCGCCCATCTCCACATCGGCGCGCAGGGCCACGGAGTCGTAGGCCTGGGCCAGGGGGTAGAGAAATTCGTGCACGGAGATGGGGATATTGCCCTGGAAGCGTTTGGAGAAGTCGTCGCGCTCCATGAGGCGGGCCACGGTGTAACGGGAGGCCAGGCGGATGACATCGGCGGCGGTCATGGCCCCCAGCCAGCGGGAATTGAAGTCCACAACGGTCTTTTGCGGATCGAGAATCTTGAAGACCTGTTTTTTGTAGGTTTCCGCGTTTTGCAGGATCTGTTCCCGGGTGAGTGGAGGGCGGGTCTCGGAGCGGCCTGAAGGGTCACCGATGGTGCCGGTGAAGTCGCCGATAAGAAAGATCACGGTATGCCCAAGTTGCTGGAAATGCCGCATTTTTTGAAGTACCACGGTATGCCCCAGGTGCAGATCCGGCGCGGTGGGGTCAAAGCCCACCTTTATGTTCAGGGGGTTGCCTCTGGCGATCTTGGCGCGCAGTTCTTCCAGGTTGATCAGATCGGCGATGCCGCGGGTGATCAGGGCCAGTTGCCCGTCTACCGCCTGTTTGCTCAAAGGCTGGGGCGTAGCCGTTTGCTTTTCCGGCATCGGAATTCTCCTCAGATGCGAACGCCTTCCAGGCGCAGCAGGTGTTTTTTGATCTCCAGGCCTCCGCCGTAGCCGGCCAAGCTTCCGTCATGGGCGATGACCCGGTGGCAGGGGATGAAAATGGACAGGGGATTCCTGTGGTTGGCCTGTCCTACGGCCCGAAAGGCCAGGGGATGCCCGGAAGCTATGGCGATGTCCTTGTAACTGGCGGTGCGTCCGTAAGGGATGCGCCGGAGTTCCTCCCAGACTCTCAGCATGAAAGGGGTTCCTGAGGGACGCAGGGGCAGGGAAAAGCTCCGGAGCCGCCCGGCGAAGTAGGCCGCCAGTTGGTCGGCGGCCTCGCGCAGCAGAGGGGAAGAGGGCGAGGATCTTTCGGGGGCAGCGGCAAAGTCCAGGGCGATCAGGGCCCCGTCTTCTTCCCGCAGGAAGATCTCCCCCACCGGGCTTGCGATGACGCATGTGTTCATTGGGTGTCCTGCGGCGTATCCGGCGGCGCGCCGGGCGAATTTACGGAATCCTGCCCCGTGGCGGTGTCCTTGTCAAGCGGGTGGAGGATCAGGCGTGAGATCTGGCTGGCCTCGGCCGGGGAGAGGTTGAAACGCATTCCGGCCTCGTCCAGGATCCGGTGGGGGTCGGCCTGGGGTTTTTCAGCCAGGGTCTCGGTAATCCACTTGAAGGCGCGGGTCAGGAGCTCGCCTTGCGGCATGATGGCGCTCATGGTTCTCCTTGCAAAAAAAACTTGCCAATGCCGGCGATCTTGAATAGATTTCAGCGCAGCCGCTAAGCGGCGGGCTTTCAGCCTGTCCGTGTTGCCGGCGAACCGGGGCAAGGTAGCTCAGTTGGTCAGAGCGCACGGTTCATACCTGTGATGTCGAGGGTTCGAATCCCCCCCTTGCTACCAGAATTTTATCAGGGAGATTCGGGGTTGTCAAAAACCCCGGCTCTCCCTAAATTTTTGTCAGGATTCCCGATTTGCCTTGACTAAGCTTTTTTTTAATTACAAGTTTATAGTGTAAGCCGCGTCTGTTTTTTCTTTTGAACGCGGCCGGAGGCCGCTCTGGCGCGGCAAAGGAGCGACGACATTGGCCCGGTTAAACCTTTTTAAGGAAAGCGCGGCCCAGGCAGCCATTGACGACGTGTTGCGGGATATTGAACGGCGTTTGTTTGTTAGCCCCTTCGGCAACTGCCACGTCAACCTGGTCGCTTCCATCCTGAAACTCTGCCACGCCCAATCCTGCGGGAAATGTGTGCCCTGCCGCATAGGTCTTTCACAACTTGGCAATATTATTGAAGATATTCTGAAGGGGCGGGCGGAGACGGCTTCCCTGGCACTATTGGAAAAAACCGCCCTGGCCATCTATGAGTCCGCGGACTGCGCCATCGGTTACGAGGCGGCGGGCACGGTGCTCAAGGGACTGCGCAATTTCCGCGGCGACTACGAAAACCATGTCTCCAGCGGCAAATGTTCGCCTGATGAAGGCGGCTCCGTCCCCTGCGTGAATTTTTGCCCCGCCCATGTGGATATCCCCGGCTATATCTCCTTGGTGGAAAGCGGCCGCTACGAGGACGCGGTCAGGCTTATCAGAAAGGATAACCCCTTTCCGGGGGCTTGCGGCCTTATCTGCGAGCATCCCTGCGAAACCAGGTGCAGGCGGAATATTTTGGATGTAGGTCTGAACATCCGGGGACTCAAGCGTTTCGCTGCGGACAACTGCGGCAGCGCGTCCATGGTTCGGCCGGCGGCCTCCAAGACCGGGAAAAAAGTGGCTGTTGTCGGCGGCGGCCCGGCGGGGTTGTCGGCGGCCTATTTCCTGCAACTGATGGGACACGCGGTAACGGTTTACGAAAAGAGAAAATTCCTCGGCGGCATGCTGCGTTACGGCATCCCGAGCTACCGCCTGCCTAGGGAGGAATTGCAGCGGGATATTGACGCCATCCTTTCCACAGGCATTGAGGTCCGCCTGGGCGAGGACATCGGTGGAAAAATCCCTCTTGAGGAATTGCGCGGGCAATACGATGCCCTGTTCATCGCCATCGGCGCCCATACGGAGAAAAAGTTGGGACTTGAAGGAGAGAACCTGCGGGGTGTTGTCTCGGCAGTACAGATGCTTGGGGGCATCGGCGATGGAAAACTCCCGGACTTCGGGGGCAAAAGGGCGATCGTCGTCGGCGGCGGCAATGTCGCCATGGACGTCGCCCGCTCCGCGGTGCGTTTGGGAGCTGCCAATGTGACCATCGCCTACCGCCGCCGCCAGGAGGACATGACCGCCTTGCCGGAGGAAATTGAAGGGGCCGTGGCCGAAGGCTGCGAAATAATGTCCTTGCAGGCTCCAGTAGCCATTGAGGGAGACCGGGACGACAATGTCGTCGCCCTCTGGACCCATCCCCAGATCATCGGCCCCATAGAAGACGGCAGACCGAAGCCCGTGAATGCCGACAAACCACGGCAACGCATCGTTTGCGATATTTTGATTCTGGCGGTCGGCCAGGATATCGATGCGGATCATTTCATTCGTTTTGGGGTCAAGGCCAAGAAAAACATTCTGCAAACCCATGCTGACGGCAGCGTTGAAGGTATGCCGGGGGTCTTTGCGGGCGGCGATTGCGCCACCGGGCCGGCCACGGTGATCCGCGCGGTGGAGGCCGGCAAGGTGGCCGCGGCCAATATCGACAATTATTTGGGTTTTGATCACAAAATTTCGGTGGAAGTGTCCATCCCGGCCCCCAGGCTGGAAAATAAAAAATACTGGGGACGGGTGACCATGAGGGAACAAAGCCCCTCTGAGCGGAAAAACGGATTCGGCCATCTAGAACTGGGCATGAGCCGCGAGGAGGCCATACAGGAGGCCGGGCGCTGTTTGCGTTGCGACCGTTTCGGCTACGGTTCGTTCAGGGGAGGGAGGAAGGCCCAATGGTAAAACTCACCATAGACCAAAAAACGATCACG
>WRHT01000154.1 GCA_009783115.1 Desulfovibrionaceae bacterium
AGCCGGAACATCCCGGCCATCAGCCTGGCCGGACGTCTGGGGAAGACGGCGCCGGGAGGGGAAGGGACGTCCGGTCCGGACCTTTATGATTTTTTGCGCGCCGCCGGAATCAATTTTGAACACGGCCGGGAGCATTACGGGCTGACCTTGGTCCTGGGAGGGGCGGAGGTCAGCATGCGCGATCTGGCCAGGCTTTATGCCATGTTGCCCAACCGGGGCCTCTTGAGAGATTTGGCGTTTTTTGAGGAGGATAAGGGAGGATCCGCCTCCCGCCTGCTTAGTCCTGAGGCCTGTGTGCTGACCCTGCGTATGCTGCGGGGACTGCCGGCCGGCCAGGAAGTCAGCGGAGCCGTCTCCAGCCGCGCGGTCACTTACGGCAAAACCGGAACTTCCAACGGTTTCCGCGATGCCTGGACCGCCGGCGTATTCGGTCCGTATGTGCTGGTGGTCTGGGTGGGCAATTTCGATAACACGCCGAACCAGGTCTTTACCGGGGCCCGTCTGGCCGCCCCTCTTTTCACGGATATAGCCGAGGCCGTTTGGGTCATGGAAAAGTTTGCGGATCTCCCCCTGCGCCGTCTGGAAGGGCTTAATCTTACCCGGGTCAAGATCTGTTCCGATACCGGCGATCTCTATAACCGGCTTTGCCCGCGCCAGGAAGAAAGCTGGTTTATTCCCGGCGTATCGCCCATTGCGGATTCCCGCATCTACCGGCGCATCCTGGTGGATCTGGAAAGTGGCCTGCGCGCCTGCGTGGATGCGCCGGGGCGCGCCGAATGGCAAGTCTGGGAGTTCTGGCCAACGGATCTGCGGCAGCTTTTCCAGCGCGCCGGGATCATGAAGCCGTCCCCGCCGCCGTTCATGCCGGAATGCGGCATCGGGGAAAATACCGGCGGCCTGCCGCCGGAGATTCTCTCCCCCAAGTCCGGGATGGTCTATCACCGGAGCCTCAGCCGCCCGGAAGGGGCCGTGGTTATCCTGCATGCCTCCGGAGACGCGGACGTGACGGAATTTTTCTGGTTCGCCGGCGACAAGTACATTGGCCGCGGCAGTCCGGACGAACGCCTGAGCTGGGTCCCTCCGGGCGGAACCAGCCTCCTCCGGGTGGTAGATAATTTCGGGCGATCCGGGCAGAGGACGGTACAGGTGGAGCTGACGGAATAGAAGCGGTTTTCTCATAATCAACTTGCAGGTTAATTATGAGGTATCTTCCAGTTGCTATCCGGAAACGGTCTGCCCTTTCCAGGTATTGATGCGGGCCAGGAGCCGTTCGGAGAGCAGTTCCGACGCGCTCCCCAGGGCCTCCAGGATAAATTCGGCCTCCCTGGCGTATGCCAGGCAGCGCGAGCTGTCCCAGTGAGCCGGAACCTGGCTCAGGTTGGCGGTGCGGTCGGCCAGCTTGACCATCCATATCTCCGGGGGCTGCCGGCGGATACGGGCCAGGGAGTCGCGCATGGCCTCCTCCGGAGGCAGGTTTGTATTCTTGGTTAGGGCCAGAACGCCGGCGACAATGGCCTCGTTGAAATTTTCCTCAAGCTCCGCCGCGCTGGTCTCCGTATCCTCCAGGGTATCATGGAGCAGGGCGCAGCAGATGGCCAGGGAGGCGTCCAGGGACGGGCTGGCCTGGACCGCCGGAATAATTTCCAGCAGCACGGCCCCGATGTGGGTCAGGTAGGGCAGGTCCGATCCCGGCCAAACCTGGCCGTGGTGCTTGCGGACCGCGAACATCCAGGACTTTTGCGGCAAATCCGAGGCCAGGTAATGCAGTTGTTCCTGCAATTCCCGCAGGCGTTCCCGCAACTGCTCGGCGCTTAGTTCCACCATGGCGCCGTGGTTGTCCATCTTTATCCGGCTGCGCCCCGCGCGGACATCGGCCTTGAGTTCATCGATCAGCCCCAGGGCGATGGACCTGCGGATTTGCTGCACATTGCTTTTTTTGTCAGGCATAAGAGGCCTCCCGCTCCTTGGCGGCATTGTCAGTAACCAAATAAAGGAAAATTTTCAAGCGGCGGTCCGGTAAAAACGGGCGGCCGCGAATCCGTGAAAGGCTGTCTTGCAATAAATCCGTACGGATAATATAGCTGTTCGATTACGTAGGAAACGAGGACAAATTTATGAGCAATCCTTTGGTGTTGCTGGAAATCAGCTCCGGAGAAATCCTCCTGGAGCTTTTTCCGGGCCAGGCCCCGATCACCGTGGAAAATTTTCTGCGTTATGTGGATTCCGGTTTCTACAACAATACCATTTTTCACAGGGTGATCAAAGGTTTCATGATCCAGGGCGGCGGGTTGACCCTGCGCCTCGAAGAAAAACCCGCCCTGCCCCCTATCCGGAATGAGGCGGATAACCGCCTGCACAACAAGCGCGGCAGCCTGGCCATGGCGCGAACCGGGGAACCGCATAGCGCCTCGGCCCAGTTTTTCATCAACCAGGTGGACAACCCGGAGCTGGATTTCCGGGAGGCCAGCGTCGAGGGTTACGGTTACTGCGTTTTCGGGCAGGTATTGGAAGGGTTGGAGGTGGTGGACAAGATCTGCAAACTCAAGGTCAGGGACGTGGGCGAACATGAGTCCGTGCCGGTGGATTCGGTGCTGATCGTTTCCGCCGCGCGTTTTGAGATATGAGGCAAGCGTCGTTTTTATTTCTTATGTAAAAAAACCTTGGCCGGCTGGTCGGGATCGGACTGGGGGACTTGCAGGCCCAGGCGGGCTTCGTGGTTCACCACCACCGGCCCCATGAGGTTCAGGCAGGTTTCTTCGGGCCGGCCGGCCGGGATGCTGACCGTTACCAGCACGGAAACCTGCTCCGGGCTGCTTATGTGGAGCATGTGCTGTTCCACATCGTTCAGGCGGATGGAGTAGTCCTGCACAAAGGAGTAAGGGTCGGCCACCAGCAGCCCCAAGCCGGGGTCTTCCAGGCTCTGGAGAACCAGGAAGGGCGATTCTTCACGAATGCGCAACAGGGCGAAGTCGCGTTTACTTTCGTAGCCGATGATCCCCCTGGGGAAGCGCAGAACATGGTCAAGGGAAATTTTCTGCAGCCCCAGGCGGGTTGGGAATTCCATCATTTTTTCCGCCATATGCTTGCCGCTGCCATTAAATCGTTGTTGTCGGCCAAAATGGCCTGGGCGTTCTCATCCCGGATGCGCAAGTAGATCTCCTCCCGGTAAACCAGAGTGTCGTCGGGCACGGCTATGCCCAGGCGCACCTGTTTGCCCTGGATGCTGAAGACGGTGATCTTTATGTTATCGCCGATGTGCAGGCTTTCTCCCGCCCGGCGGGACAGTATCAGCATTATGCCTTCTTTTTATATGTAATTCATCAGGCTGAGCTGCATGATTATGGAAGAGGATTGCAGCACGCTTCGATAGGCCAGTTCCTGCTGAGCCAGACGGGTCATAAGCTCTCCCAGGTCCACGTCTTCCAGGTCGCTCAGCCGGTCGGTCTCGTTTATCCTGAGAGACTCCAGTTGATAGGCGATGGTCTCCGCCCGGTTCATCCGGGCGCCTATGGTGGTGCGCACCAAGCCGAGGTGGCTGTTTACGCTCTGGCAGAGAGCCAGTATTTCCTGGGATCCGGTCTGGCTGTTCGTTTCCACAAAGGCGATGGCCTTGCCGATGAGTTCAAAAAGGTTTTTGCTCATGTCGGCGGGGCTGGGCGTGGGGCCTTCGTAACTATAGGGTTGGGAGTAGATGCCGCCGAAGACATCCAGCCCGACATTATTGACGGTCAGGCTGGACTGGGCGCCTATGTTCAGGTCTATGTCGGCCCGGTTGGGGCGGATGATGAATTGATCGCCGGGCACATATGGCGTTCCGGCGCCAGTATCGGCGGGGATTGGCGCGGTGGGGATGGCCCCCAGGTTGAGAAAGCCGCCTTCCACGCCTATGCGGATGGGATCCGCCGGACTGACGCCGCCCGCCGGAATGGTG
>WRHT01000155.1 GCA_009783115.1 Desulfovibrionaceae bacterium
CCTACCGCCGCGACAAGACCACGGGCAGGCAGGCGAATCTTATCTGGATTCGGGCATGTGCAAAAAATTGTTAAATTACAATAATATACTCTATAATTACGATATTTTTAGCGCATTGGTGCTGCGTGATTATTTATATTCTTTATGAGATATTATATGGAATTAATATACCCTGATAAAAAGAAAGTTGATGAAGTCATACTGAATACTCCAACATATTCTTTTAACTGTAAGATTAACAATAATAATCTTCTTATCAAAGGAGATAATGTTGTTGTTCTACAAACTCTGTTAACAAATTACAATTTTAAAAATAGCATTGATTTAATATATATAGACCCTCCATTTTCCACTAATTCAATATTCACTATCGGAAAAAATAGGGTAAGCACTGTCAGTAAAAGCAATAATGATGAAATTGCTTACAAAGATACTTTGTATGGATATAAATTTATTGAATTTCTTCGCGAACGCTTGATCCTTGCCAGGGAACTATTATCAGATGTCGGTTCTATTTATGTGCACATTGACTACAAAATTGGGCATTACGTTAAGATAATAATGGATGAAATTTTTGGAATTACGAATTTTCGCAATGATATTACGAGAATAAAATGTAATCCAAAAAATTTTGAACGTAAAGCATATGGTAATATTAAAGATATGATTTTATTTTATTCAAAAACGCGAAATATTATTTGGAATGCTCCAAAAATCCCATTTAATGCTGATGATAAGGCCAGGCTGTTCAAAAAAATAGACAAGCATGGTAGAGCATACACCACCATACCGCTCCACGCGCCGGGTGAAACAAAAAACGGCATAACCGCCACAGAATTTAGAGGTAAAAAGCCTCCCAAGGGCAGACATTGGCGTTGCCCTCCCTCTGAACTGGAAGAATTGGACAAGGCGGGTTTAATTGAATGGTCTAAAACCGCTAATCCCAGAAAAATACTGTATGCTGATGAGAAAGATGGTAAAAAAATGCAAGATATTTGGGAATTTAAAGACTATCAATATCCACAATATCCGACAGAGAAAAACTACGAATTATTAAAAACTATCGTATCGGCATCATCAAATGAGAACAGTTTGGTTATGGATTTTTTCTGTGGTTCCGGCACAATGTTGGTTGCGGCTCAGAACCTTAATAGAAAGTGGATAGGCATTGATATATCTGATCAAGCCATAAAAATATCTCAAGAAAAACTATCAAAATTACAAAATACTCTTTTTTCTAACAATTCATATTCATATTTGGAAATGTGTCAGCCCTGCTGAAAACGCGCGCGCAGTTCCTCCAGGAAGAGTTCCAGATCGTTGGCTTCTCCTTCGCGGTAGTCTTCAGGATATAAGAGCGCTGACATGTAAAATACGGAGTCCAGCGACAAGGCGTTACTCGCGTTGCGTGCAAAGCGCCACACGCCCTCCAGGGTTGCCTGCGCGGCGTCCCCGGGCAAGCCGTCGGTCATGGGGATGGACGCTTTGGGCAGGCCGGCGAGCAGTTCCGCCTTGCGGCGCATCTCGTCACGGTAGCCTTGGGTATTCTTCCGTTCCAGTTCGAGCAGGGCTTGCTTTTCAATGCGCCGCACGTCCCGCGCGCGCTCTTCAAGCCAGGCGAGAAACTCGTTCAGGGATGCGCTGTGCGTCATGGCGGCGTATGTCTCCGTGTTTTTGTGTTGCGAGGGGGCAAACCCCTGTACCCGGTATATATCGCATTGCCGCCTTCGTCCACACGCGCCGGCCGCATTTCCGCTTGCGGTCTTGCTGGAAACGTGTTTGTCTTTTTATTGCCGGGGGCACAATTTTTTGTGACCCAGGTAACGGCGGACGCGAGTCCGCCGCGCCGCCGCAGGCGGCGGAGCAAGCGCAAACCGCGTTTTGCGCGCAGCGATTTTGGAGCAAAAAGTTACGAACTTTTTTGCTCCCAGTTACAAGGAGGAACGCACATGGGCGGACAGGACTGGAATCCGGCGGCGTTGATGAAGGCGTCCGGGGCGTATTGGCAGTCGTGCGCCATACACAGCGGGGTGGAGTTGGGCATTTTTACGGCGCTGCACGATGCGGCCATGACGGCCGATGTTCTGGCGCAACGGCTCGCCTGTGATCTCAGGGGTCTTGCCGCCTTGCTGACGGCGCTTTGCGCGCTGGGTCTCCTCCGGAGAGAGGGGGACCGGTACGCTGCCGCCGCTGCCGCGCGCCAATATTTGAGCGCACAGAGCTCCGAATATTTCGGGCATATTATTCTGCATCACCATCACCTCGTTCCGGCCTGGTCCCGTTTGAGCGAGGCCGTGCGCAGCGGCAAAAATACGCGCGAAAGTCCCCACAGTACGGAGGATGCGACGCAGCGCGAACACTTTCTGCTCGGCATGTTCAATGTGGCCTGCCAACAGGCCGAGGCCGTAGCCTCCGCGCTGGACCTGCGCACCCGCACCCGGCTGCTGGACCTGGGGGGCGGGCCGGGAACCTATGCTGTGCAATTCTGCCTGCACAATCCACAACTGTCGGCGACCGTATACGATTTGCCCACCACCCGGCCCTTTGCGGAAAAGATTATCGCCCGCTACGGGTTGGCGCAACGCATCCAGTTCACGGAAGGGGATTTTTTGCGGGAAACGGTGACCGGGCGCTATGATGTGGTATGGATATCCCAGGTGCTTCACGCTATGGACGATGCAAGCTCCGCCGCCTTGCTGGAAAAGGCGGCCCGGGTGCTTACGCCCGGCGGTCTACTGCTCGTCCAGGAGTTTGTCCTGAACGACAGCCGCGATGGTCCCGCGCATCCCGCACTCTTCGGCTGCAACATGCTGGTGGGCACCGAGTCGGGCAAGGTGTACACGGAAAAGGAATTGTTTGACCTCATGCGCCGGAGCGGCGCCTCGGACGTGCGCCGCCTTGCCCTGAATTTGCCCATGGGTTGCGGCATCATATCCGGCAGTTTTCCCATTTAGGGCAAGTGTATTGCAACTGCTCCGGCGCGGGGCGCAGGGCGCAATTGACGTGTGCCGTAAGCGCCGGAGCGGGACTGCCTTTACAAAGCCCGTCCCTCGGGCTTTTCATCAAACCGGCGGACTTGCGCGTTTGCGCAGTCCCGTCGTGCCGGTCTGTCAAAAAAGCGACTTGCCGCCCGCGCCTCCTGCGGGGAAATATTACATAACAATGCGTAATCATGAAGTATTTCCTCTCTGGAACGGCCTTTGCTTGTCAGGGACAGGCGCGGCTCTCCGCGCCGGGAGGATGCATATGAAAGGACTGTTTACAAACGAAGTCAGACTGGTCGGCAAGGTCATGAGCATGGAGCTCAAGCGCCAGAACGTGATCACGGGCAATATGGCCAATGTGCACACCCCTGGCTACAAGCCGCGCGAACTGGCCTTTGAGAAGGAGCTGCAGGCCGCCTTGGGCCTTGACATGACCGGGCGCGTCGCCCGCACCGACAAGCAGCATATCCCCGCGGTCTTTGATCCGGAGAGCTTTGGCCCCGAATGGGAAAAAGCCTTCAAACCACGCATCATCCACGGCGAGGACAGGGTGAACATAGACAAGGAAGTGACAAAAATGGCTAAAAATTCACTGCATTATAATGCACTCACCCAGGTCATCAAGGCGAATTTCGACGGCATCAAGAACACCATCACTGAAGGGAGCCGCTAATGGACTTCATGACAGCTCTTGATATAGGCGCTTCCGGGCTTTCCGCGGAACGCACCAACATCAACGTTATTTCCATGAACCTCGCTAACGCGAAGACCACGCGCACGGTCATGGGCGGCCCGTACCGCCGGAAAACAGCGGTCATGGCTGCCACCGACGTGGACGATCCCTTTTCCAAGGCCATGAATTCCGCGTTGGATCGCGAGGGGAAGGGCGTGCGGGTTATGGGCATCGCCCAGGAC
>WRHT01000156.1 GCA_009783115.1 Desulfovibrionaceae bacterium
CAGATATGCCTCTCTTCCATGCCCTGAGTCATGCCCGGCCCGCCCGCAACATTTTATTCCGATCCTTCAATTAATCCGTCCCATTGGGCGGAAATCCGGATCGCCTCGTCCAGGAGGCTGTCATCCTGCGGACGCACCACATAACCGGAGGCCGCGACTTGCCTGGGGACGGAACGCGGTTTTCCAGCGCCGAAAAGGTAATCATATACCGCCACGGCCACCGGACCGGCCGAGGCGCTTCCCCCTCCGCCATGCTCCACCATGACCACCACCACATAGCGTTGATCGCCCTTAAGGCCCCAGGTGGCTATCCAGGCGTGATCCCTATGCTCATAAAGCGTATCTTCCACCCGCTGACGGGCGCCTCCCAAAGCCACCACCTGGGCGGTTCCGGTTTTAGCGCCGATAACCGCGTCCCTGCGTCTGAGCCTCTGGGCCGTACCCTGGTGGTCTTCCACCACCCGGCGCATAGCCCGGACGATAAAGGCCCGCTCCTCCTCGGTTGAAGGCGTGCGCCCCAAAGCTTCCGGCCGCGCCCCATCCAGAAGCAAGGGTTTCAACAGCCGGCCGCCATTGAGCAGCGAACTCACATACACGGCCATCTGCACCGGGGTGACCAGGGTATAGCCCTGGCCTATGGAGGCATTGACGGTCTCCCCCCGCTGCCAGGGTTCGCCGCGCATGGTTGCCTTCCATTCCCGCCCGGGGACCACCCCGGGTTTCTCCGAAGGCAGATCAATGCCGGTCAATCCTCCGAACCCCGAAGACAGGGCGAAAGAGGTGAGCTTGTCGATACCCACGCGGTCCGCCATCTGGTAATAATAAACATCGCAGGATTCCACCAGGGAACGGAGCATGTCCACCCTGCCGTGCCCACCGCCTCGCCAGCAACGGAACGGCCGGTTGCCTAGCTTGAATTCGCCGGTGCAGACCACGGTTTCTTCCGGCTTAACTCCCTCATGTAAAAACATGGCCGCCATCATCAGCTTCCAGACCGACCCCGGAGGATAGACGCTCTGGATGGCCCGATTCTGCAGGGGATGACGCTCGTCATCGCGCAGCTTGCTCCATTCCTCGGCGGAAAGACGTCCGGTGAACAGGTTGTTGTCATATGAAGGGGCGGTAACCAGGGCCAAGAGCTTTCCCGTATCCGGGTCCATGACCACAATGCAGCCGGAATGTCCGCCCAGGGCCAAGGCTGCGGCTTCCTGAAGATCCGCGTCCAGGGAAAGCCGGATATCTTCTCCGCTGCGGGGACGATTTTTATTTTCGCGAACCAACGGACGCCCCAAGGCATCCACCTCCTGCGCCTCCAATCCCTTGGTACCGCGCAGGCGATTCTCCTGGATCAGCTCAACCCCACGCTTGCCCACGCTGTCGCCCCGGAACAAGTCCTTGTAATCACGCAATTCGGCGGCGTTGGCCAAGGCCACATAACCGAGCACATGTGAAAAATTGGATCCATGCGTATAAAACCTGCGCTGCTGCGCAACCACCGTCACCCCCGGCCAGTTGAGCAATTCGCTCTCCAGCCTGGCTACCCGCCCGAACTTGACGTCATGGGCCAGAATCACCGGATTGAAGCCGGGGACGCCTTCTTGCAGGGAATTTTGATAGCGCCGCTCCAGATTGTTCAAGGTTTCCCCGGTCCACTGGCTGATCTTGGCCAAGGTGGAAGGTATGTCAGGACAATCCTCCCTGGTCAGGGCCACCGCGTATGAAGGACGATTTTCCGCGAGGATGACGCCCTGATCATCGAGCACCAGGCCGCGGTTGGCGTAAATATGCCGCTCCCGCCAGCGGTTGGCCTGGGCTCTCTGCAAGTTCAGGTCTCCCTGGACAATCTGCAAATGCCAGAGACGGAAAACCAGCACGCAAAAAAGCAAGGCGAGCAGCACCTGGAGCATGATCAAGCCATGCTTCGGAGGTTGATAACCTTCGGATTCAATACTGATTCGCATCGCCAAACCTTGCGGATCTGCTTTTTTGAGCGGCCCACCAAAGCAACGGGGTAAAAAACGCCTGCAATAAAAAGATCCGCAGCATCCCCTGCGGCGTCAGGGATGCGTCCCGCAAAAAATCCATCAAAAATATGAAGCCAAGCCGTCCGAAACCAAGGGAGAGGGAAAGAAGCGCGATAAACACCAGGTTTCCGGACATAAACAGCCACACGCCCATGTAATACAGGGCCAGCACAACGCCGTGCCAGAGAATGGACAGGCCGAAAGGCAGCGTGCCTGCTCCTTCCTGGATCATTATGCTCAACAGCACGATAACGGCGGTCTGTTGCCTGTTTTTCTCATGCAGACATATTATGAAACCGGGGATCAGGGCATCCAGGCCGGGAAAAAACTTCTGCAGCCAGATCCCCGCCACCATATACCCGGTCCACCACAAAACATTGCCCAACATCGGATCATCGCTCCGTTTCCCCGATCTGTTCCTCGGCGGTCAGCGCGTCAAATTCAGGCATATCCGGCAAAAGATCAATATCACGGAACGGTTCGTACAACAGGGCGTCCGCTCTCATTCCCCTGGGCGGAATGAGCACCAGCACCTCCTCCAGGCGGGACAAATCCGCCAGGGGCAGAGAGGTAATCTGGGGAAACAGGGCGTCCTTGTCATAACGCGCAAAATTCACCCTGGCCGCCGGAACCCCCTTGGGCATCACGCCGTCCAGCCCGGAACAGATCAAAAGCTCTCCCGGTTTCATATTGGTATTGGGGGGCACATATTGAACCAACAAGGGCTTTCCGGCCCCCGCTCCAGCGAGGATGCCCTGGGCGCGGCTCTCCTGTCCAACCACCGCCACCCGGAAAGACGGATCTGTGAGCAGCAGCACCGTGGAGCTATGGGGGGCGGTATGATAGACGCGTCCCACCATCCCCTGGGCGCTGATTACCGGAGCGCCCGGCAAAGCGCCGCCAAGAAAACCCTTGTTCAGCATAACGCTGTTCAGCAGCGCCTGCGGACCGAATTTGCCGGCGATCACCCTGGCCCCGGTCTTGCCCCAGGGAGAAACCGGGGGCAGGGCCAGCATTTTTCGCAGACGGGCAAGTTCCAGCCGGTCTTCCCTGGCCTGCTCCAAATCCTGGCCGGCCAGGCTCAAGGATTCGGTCAAACGGGCATTCTCCCCGGCCACCTCCACCAGGGCCAGATAATTGTTCACAAACTGCGCGGCTCGTTCCTTGATCCAGATCCCCGGATAGATAACCTGTCCGACAATTTCCAGGCCGCTCAGGCTGGAAAGACGGGCCAGGCGGCCGGTCCGGGCGTCCCAAGCGTAGAGCGCCAGGAAGCTGACCAGGGCCAGGCCGAAAATGACCAGCATGCGTATAGGATTCACGTTATTCTATACAGACTTCTTTAAGGATGCTGATATTGTCCAGCGCCTTGCCCGTGCCCAGCACCACCGTGGACAAAGGATCGTCCACCACCGTGATGGGCAGCATGGTTTCTTCGCGCAGGAGCTGGTCCAATCCCTTTAGCATGGCTCCGCCCCCGGTCAGCACTATGCCGCGGTCCACGATATCCGCGGCCAGTTCCGGCGGCGTCTGCTCCAGAGCGCTGCGCACGAGCTGCACTATGGCCTCCACCTGTCCGGAAATGGCCTTGCGCACCTCTTCAGAGGTAACGTGCAGGTTCTGCGGGATGCCGGTGACCTGATCCCGCCCCTTGACCTCGAATTCCTGTTCCACAGGCAGGGGGTAGGCCGAGGCGATGGCGATCTTGACGGCTTCGGCCGTGGCCTCGCCGATAACCAGGTTATACTTGGCCCGGATGTAATTAATGATGGCCTCATCCATTTTATCGCCGCCCACGCGCACGGACTTGGAATAGACGATCCCGGAAAGGGAGATGATCGCCACCTCGGTGGTTCCGCCGC
>WRHT01000157.1 GCA_009783115.1 Desulfovibrionaceae bacterium
GGAGATCGTGAACGCCTACTGGAAACCTGCGCTTTGTACACGGAAATTTACCAGGAGCCGCTCCGGGGAGAAGAGGCTGATAGACGATCCCCGGCCTTCAACACGGCGGTGCGCAAGCTTCTCGGTAAAGTGCTGGACGGTTTGGCCGCCAGAAATAAAGGAGAGCAGATGCTTTCCATGCTGGAGCTTTACGCCCGCGCATACAGCGGCCTTAACGGCCTGGGAGAGGAAGACGAGGCCGGCCGCCGGCATTTTTTTCTTCTGCACCGGGATCTACGCCGCAAGATCAAAACCCAGAGACAAGACTGATGGCCGGACATGCTGAAACAGCCCGCCAGGCGCGCATCCGCCTGACGGCCTGCCCCAAAACCTATACGCGAGATTTGGACAAAGCCGCTTCTCCGGCGGAGACCATAGCCCGCGTCCGGAAACGCCTGGCTTCCCTGGGTTTGGATATTCTCGCGGAAATACGACGGGTGGATATGGGCCGTCTGGGCATCCCCGTATACATGAGCGTCTGTGGCGCGGACGCCCGCCGGGTTATCCCAGCCCGCAAACAGATGGGCAAAGGTTCCTCTCCGGAACAAGCCGAAGCCTCGGCCCTCATGGAACTCATGGAACGCTACGCCTTTTTTTCTTTCTGGCGGCGTAGGCCGCACATATCGCGCTTCACCTGGTCCGAGGCCGAAGCCAATTTCGGTGATAAATTACTGCCCCTTGCCGCCATGTCGCAATCGGTGGAAGAAAACGGCCTGGATCCGGATCTGGCCCGCCGCGTGCTGGATCTCGTATCCTGGAATTTTTACCCTGCCACCGTCCTGCCGGACGAGCAAATCTCCTGGCTGCCCCTGGACTGGTTCAAGCTCCTGGGTGAATTCAACGGCGCTTCCGCCGGAAACACGCCGGAAGAATCCTTGCTCCAGGGCCTGGGCGAATTGGTGGAACGCCATGTGTGCTGCCTGGCGGCTCGGCGCCGTGAGCCGTTGCCGACCATTTCAGGATACGGCGGCGATGAGGTTCTGGCCGAACTTGGGCAATCCTTTGAACGCAATGGCGTACGCCTCATCCTCAAGGATTTTTCCCTGGGCCTGCCTCTGCCCACCGTGGCCGCCCTGGCCTGGGATCCGTCCACTTTTCCGGAAAGCTCGGAAATCGTATTCGCCGCCGGCACGGCCTCCACTCCCGCCAAGGCGGCTATCCGGGCCGTGACCGAGGCAGCTCAACTGGCCGGGGATTTTTGCAGCGGTTCCTGTTACGAAGCCTCCGGCCTGCCCAAGTTCGCCAACCTGGAAGAAGCCGCCTGGCTCATGCCTGGACCGGCGGTTTCGCTAGCCCAACTGCCGGACATCGGCAAGGACGATTTTTACGAAGAACTCCTGGCGGCGGCTAACGCCCTTGCTCCTCTAAAAGTTTACGCCGTGGATACAACCCATCCGCAAATCGGCATCCCCACGCATTATAGCCTGATTCCGGGCCTGCATTTCCGGGAACGCGACCGCAACCAAAGCTTGGGACTGTTCGTGGGGCGTAAACTCATCGAAGACGGCACAGAGGAAGAAATAGCCGCCGGATTAAAAATATTGGCTGAATGTTACCCCAAAGCGCATTTTCTCCCCTTTTTCCAGGGTATGCTGGATGTGCGCGGGCGGCGCTTTGATTTGGCCAGGGAGAACTTTCTCCAGGCCCTGGCCGTACAGCCGGAAGAAGAGGCCGCAGCCATGTCCGCCTTTTACGCCGGCTATGCCTCTACCCTCATGGAAGACTGGCCGGGAGCTCTGCCCCAGCTCGCGCAGGCCCTGGAACTTTGCCCGGAAATGAAGGAATACGCAAGTTTTCTGGGTGTGGCCCATTTCAAAACCGGCGATTATGCGAAGGCGGCCCGCGCCTTTACGGCCGCGCTCAAAATCGACAAAGGCTCAGCCGTGGATTGGGCTAACCTGGGCCTGTGCCGAAAATTCATGGGGGAAAAGAATGAAGCGATCCATTTACTCAGGACCGCCCTGGAACTGGATCCTGGCCTGGGTTTTGCCCATGAACAACTGCTGGAGTTGGAGAATTAACCATGGAAATTCCTTTGGCGGTTTATGGAGCGGGCGGCGCGGGCCGGGAACTGCGCGATTTGGCCAGGCAAATGGATGTATTCGCCGGACGGGAGCGGGAAATTATCTTTGTGGACGATCTGCTTAACGGGCCTCTGTTTGAAGAAAGCCGGCTATACTCTTTCACCAAAGCGCGTGAACTCTTTTCGCCGCCGGATTTGCGCTTTGTCATCGGTCTGGGAGAACCGGAGGAACGGGCTTCCCTGGCCGAAAAGGTCCTGGCCGCCGGCTACGCCATGGAGAACCTGATCCACCCCTCGGCGCGCCCGCCGGACTCCGTCCGCCTTGGACGAGGAGTGGCGCTTTATCCAGGCGTGTTCCTGGCCTGCGATGTCTGCCTGGAAGATAATGTCCTGATCATGGCCTCAGCGGCGGTGAGCCATGACGCGTATGTCGGCGCTCACAGCGTATGCGCCGCCGGGGCTAAAATAGCCGGGCATTGCCGGGTGGGCCGGCGTTGTTTTTTGGGCATGAACTGCGCTGTCCGTGAAAATACCAGAATCGGCGACGGCGGCGTCGTCGGCATGGGAACGGTGGTTTTGGAAGACGTGGAGGAAAATATGCTGGTTATAGGCAACCCAGGCCGAGCCAGGCCGAAACCGGCGGGTTTCCGGGTATTCGGGAGAGGATAAACTTGACCCTACGCGGCCGCTTCGCCCCCAGTCCCACCGGCTTCGTGCACCTGGGCAATGCCTGGTCCTTTCTTTGCGCCTGGCTGGGAATCCGCTCCGCCCGCGGCGATCTTATCCTGCGCATTGAAGATGTGGATGTGATCCGTTCGCGGCCGGAATACGCCCTTTCCCTGCAAGAAGACATGCGCTGGCTGGGCCTGGATTGGGATTACGGACCGGATAGCCCTTTGCGTTCAGACTTGGGTTCCTGTATGCAAAGCCGGCGTCTGGAATACTACGCCTCCTGCGTCCGGCGCTTGGAGGACCTGGGATTGGTCTACCCCTGTTTTTGCTCCCGCCGCGAATTGCGTTCCATAGCTGCCGCTCCCCAGCTTGGAGACATGACCGGGGATTGGAATTATCCGGGAACCTGCCGATCCATGTCCGTGGAGGAAAGGGAAAAACGCCTGGACAGGGGCGACCGTTATGCCTTGCGTTTGCGTTTCCAGGAAAAACGGAATAAATACCTGGACCTTGAGGATCTCTGCCAGGGACGGCGCCTCCTGACCCTGGGCGAGGCCGGAGGAGATTTCGCCCTGCGCCGTTCCGACGGGGTTTATGCCTACCAGTTGGCTGTGGTCATGGATGATATCGCCATGGGCGTCAACCAGGTGGTCCGGGGGCTGGATATTGTGGAAAGCGTGCCGCGCCAGGGTTTTCTATATGATTGCTTCGGAGCTGAACCGCCGCGCTATGCCCATGTTCCCCTGGTGCTGGATCACGAGGGCTGCCGCTTGGCCAAGCGCCACGGGTCCATTTCTTTGCGAGCCTTACGTGAGGATGGGGTGCGGCCGGAGCGGATTATCGGATTTTTGGCTTGGTGGAGCGGCCTACGGGAGCGTTTCGAGTCCTGCGCGCCCCAAGATTTACTGGAAGGTTTTTCCTTTGGCCGCATCCTCCGGGATGTGCCCTGGCTGCCAGCCAACATAGGCGATATTTTACGGAGCGGAACATGAACGAATATCTTTTGGCTTCCATTCTCGGCGTGGTGCAAGGGTTTACGGAATTTCTGCCGGTCTCCTCCTCCGGACATCTCATTTTGGTCAGCGCCTTGTTGGGCGAAGGAGATGAACGCATAAAAACCTTTGAGGTGGTCATCCAGTTCGGCTCC
>WRHT01000158.1 GCA_009783115.1 Desulfovibrionaceae bacterium
CGCCGGGCCGCTCTCATGGGCGGACGGGGAATATATTCCTATTGACTAGCCTGCGTTTGCACCGTACTTGTTACCTTAGAGCAGCAAAGCGCGGGAGAGAGAGCTTGTGGTTGCCGTGAATATGGCCGCGCCCCCCCTGGAAGGCCGGGTTGAGTCCCTGGGGATCAGCCTTTGGAGGCGCTGGGGTTCCGCCGGTCTGCGCATCCGGCGGTTCCGCCCCGGACGGGAAGGCTTTCTGGCTGTCTGGCTGGAAGCATGGGTGGAGGAGGAGATCGCGGAGATCTGGAAAGCCTCTCCTGGTGATGGCTTTTATTGCCATACCCTGGCCTCCCGGCTGTGCCGGACCGCGCTCAGGGCCTGCGCCCAGGACGCGGAGGGCTGCGCCCCTTTCCCCGCGCTCCGTCCTCCCCTGCGCCGCGCCCTGGAGGAAGAAGGCCTGCTTGCGGCAGGCGAGCGGGTTTTGCGCCGGCGCTATGCGCTGCTTACTTTTTATCCTTTTAGGCGGGGCTGCGCGCCTTGCGCCTTGCGCTCGGAATGCCCGCAAGGGCAAAGGACAAGTCTATGAATCTGCCTGGCGGCCTTAGTTTATTGGATCTGTTTTTGGTAATCGGGATTTTGCTGTTGGCCCTGCGCGGCTGCTTTCGCGGCCTGGCGTCGGAACTGGCCGGACTTTTCAGCGCCCTGCTGGCCTTTCTGGTCACCAGCAACAGGCCCGTGCATGATTCGGCGAAGGGCTGGCTGACCTCCTTTTTGGGCGACATGGATTTAAACGATCTCCTGGTTTATGTTGGAGTCTTTGTCCTGGTTTGGGGACTTAGCCTCCTGGCGCTGGAATTGTTGGGGCGCGTCTTTGCCAAGCGGGAGCCAAGCTGGGGGAGCCGTTTCCTGGGCGGACTGGTCGCCCTGTTCAAGGGCGCGGTGCTGGCCAGCCTGGTGTTGCTGATGATCTCTTATCTGGCCCCGCAGAGCAGGATTTTGTATGATTCCGCTCTGGCGCCGCCCCTCAATAATTTATGGCGCGGCCTGGATCGCCTGAGCGACGGGCTTCAGCATTGGCCGGTCCCCTCTCAGCCGGCGCCGCCTTTCGGCGGATGAAGCCGGATTGAACATGCGTGACGAAACGGAGGCGAACGGGCTGGCCCTGGCCCGGCTGAACCAGATGCTGGACCAGTTGCTTGGACCGGAAGGCTGCCCCTGGGACAAGGCGCAGAGTCCGGAAAGCCTGTGCGCCTATGCCCTGGAGGAAACGTACGAGCTTATTGACGCGGTGCGCCGCGGGGATCCCGCCGACCAGCTCGAGGAGCTGGGAGACGTTCTGTTCATTCTATTGTTTATGGCCAAGCTGTGGGGCAGAGACGGCCGCTTTACGCTGGCCGAGGCCATGGAAAAAAATCGGGACAAAATGACGGGAAGGCACCCGCATGTCTTTGCCAAATCTGGGGCTGTGGATAAAGACGGCCTCTTGCGCGCCTGGGAGGAGATCAAAAAAGCGGAAAAGGCCGGCAAGGAGTCCCGACCCGGGGTCTTCGGCTCTCTGCCCGTGGGGCTGCCCGCCCTGCTTAAAGCCTACCGCATCCACTCCAAAAGCGCGGCCAACGGCTTTACCTGGGATACGGACACGGACGCGGAGATGCAGGTGGAGGCCGAATGGCTGGAATTTATTGACGCCTGCCGTGAGCAGGACCAGGCGGCCATGGAGCATGAACTCGGGGATTTGGTTTTCAGCTTGGTGGAATTGGGACGGCGCAAGGGGCTTAAGGCAGAGGCGGCCTTGGAAAAGACCAATGCCCGTTTTTTGCGCCGTTTTGCGGGCATGGAAACCCTGGCCGGCGAACGCGGGCTGGATTTCCGTTCCCTGGGCCAGGCGGAAAAGGACGCCCTCTGGGAAGAAGTGAAGGCCGGGGAAAATCCATGAAACCGCTTCAGCGCCGGACTCATGGCCAGAATACGGGGCGTCCCGTCCCGCATCCGGAAAGCCGTCCCGTCCGCCCGTCCAGGGCGGCCATGTCCCCGGTTCCTTTTGACAGCCGGCGCATTTTTTATTTTTTCCTCTTTGCCATGCTCTTCCTGGCGCTGTACCTGACCTTGAAGCTGGTGCTGCCTTTCGGGGACGCCATTATCCTGGCCTGCATCTTCGGCACCCTGCTCCACCCCCTGTATGTACGCATCCGCAAGCGGACAGGTTTTGGAGACTACCTGGCCTCCGGGCTTACCCTGGCCCTGGTGGTATTGCTCTTCTGCCTGCCCCTGGCCTTTTTTCTGTCCCAACTGATCCCGCAGGCCAGCAAGAGCATCCGGGAACTGGCCTTGTGGCTTTCCAGCAACAACCCGGACAGCCTGTTCAACGAGCGTATTTTGCCCATGCTCGCCTGGATGAATGAAAATTTGCTGTCCCCCTTGGACCTGGACATGGATTTGAGCGATTTGCGCTTCAGCCTGCTGTCTTTTTCCCGCAGCGCCGGCCAGCGGATGGTCGGCTGGGGAACCGGCTTTGTGGTGGACTTCATTACCATCTTCATCCATTTTCTGCTCATGTTGCTGATCATGTTCTTCATGCTCAAGGACGGGGAGGGCATGGTCGCTAAACTGAAGCAGCTCAGTCCCCTGCGCGAGGAACAGAAGGAAAACATCCTGCAAAGCCTGCGGCGCATGGCCAACGCGGTGCTGGTGGGCGGTTTCGCCATCGCCGCCATCCAGGGGCTGGTTGGGGGAATCGGCCTGGCCCTGGTAGGCATACCGCCGTTGTTCTGGGGATCGCTCATGGCCGCCGCCGCCTTGGTGCCGGTTCTCGGCACCGGCCTGGTCTGGGGACCGGCGGTGCTTTACCTGATCCTGAACGCCCGTTACCAGGCCGCGATCTTTTTGTTCATCTGGGGCATCCTGGTCACCCTCATTGACAGCATCCTGCGGCCGATCATCCTGCGCGGCAATTCCAAGATATCCATCCTTTTTCTCTTTATGTCGGTATTCGGCGGCATCAAGGCCTTCGGCCCCCTGGGGCTGATCTACGGCCCGCTGATCCTGGGTTTTGTCCTGGCCATGATCAATATCTATGCCAGGGAATTTCGTAGCCTTACCAAGGAGGCTCCAGAGATTTCCCTGTCCCCGCCGAGATCTCCGAGGCGGCCACGCCCGTGTAAAAGGCGGCCGGAGGCATAGCGACCGCGTGTGATTTGGGCTGATTGATCGAAGATCTTGAGGCGCTCCTCGGTATTTCTGTCGATGTCATAACCACTGGTGTTCATATAAATGGCTACATGAAAACAGCCATTGAGCGAGATGCGATTGCGTATGCGCAAGATCGCCCCCCATATATTCAACCTGCTTGAAAATATTTGATTATCGTTGATAACTAGTGGTTGATAACTGAGTCATTTCTTGGTCTCAAAAATGCATTTCCGCGGCGAAGCGCCTGAGAAAGTCCGGCTGATCGGGCAGGCTCAGCACGCGGACGCGGCTGGCCCAGCGCCCCAGTTTGCGGCGCAGTTCCGGCTGCCGGCAGAGCAGGGCGGCTCCGCTGAGGGAGGTGTTCCCCGCGGCCCGGATCTTGGCGCTGCCGCCCGGAGGGATGAAGGCCAGGGTCTCAAGGTCGGCGGCCGGGGTGTGGCTGCCCAGGGTCCCGGCCAGATAGAGGGCCTGGAGGTCCGCGAAGCCAAGGGAGGCCGCTGTCAGAAGGCTATGCAGGGCCATGGCGAAGGAGGCCCGGATCTTGAGCATTTCTTCCACGTCCGAGGCCGCCAGGCAGAGGGTTCCCTGGGGACCGATTTCCCAAATTGTTTCTTGGGGCGTAAGGCATAGGCGCGCCGCCAGGCGCTTCCCCAGCGGGGTCGGCGGTTTTGTGGAAAAACCTCCGTCCGTCCGCAGAAGGCC
>WRHT01000159.1 GCA_009783115.1 Desulfovibrionaceae bacterium
GCCGCCCGGTCCAGCCGGAGCGGCGGTTTGCTTTCTGTTGCGCTTTCCGGAGATCGCTCTCCCTGGGCATTACCCAGCGTTCCGCCCTGTGGAGCCCGGACTTTCCTCCCCGGAGTCGCCTCCGCGGCGCTGACCCGTCCGACTCCCGAAATATCAGCATACCGTGAGCCATTCAGCCTGTCTGGTCATGCGGCTGTAAAATGTTCATTCCAATAAATCAAGCGTTGGCAATTTGGACAGGAGAGAATTTGTTTGCCTTTCTGTAATTCTATATATCCTTGCGGAGGTATGGAGATATTGCAGCCGCTGCATATTCCGGAGAAAACCGGAACAATGACCGGGTAGGCCAAGCGTTCGCGGATGAATTCATAACGCGACAGCACCGGCAAAGGTATGTCCTTGCTGCTTTCACGACGACGTTCATCCAAATCTTTCAGTTGTTTCCGGGACGTTTCCAGGCGGCCTGGGAGATCCGCCTCTTTGACCTCCAGTTCTTCCTTGAGTTTGGCATAGCGCGCGTCGATGTCTTCAAAGGCGTTCATCTGGCGGTTCAATTCCTCAGTCATGACCAGTCTTTCGCCTTTGCGATCCCGGTTCATTCTTTCCAGAGAATCCATTTCACGGATGCCGGCGTTGTATTCCTTGGCGGTATGGGCCTGCATATACTTGGTTTGGCTTTTTTTAATCTTGATTTCATCATCGGCGATATCAAAATTCAAGCGTTTTTCATGTTCTTTTAGATGGTTAAGGTGATCAGAGATCCTGTCCCGTTCTTCTTCCAATTTTTTGAAAACAGCCTTCATGTCTTCAATTTCTTTAGGCGCATTGGTCAGATCTTTGCGAACGGCGTGAATCTGATCATCAACTTTTTGCAATTCCACCAGTTGTTCGATTTGTTTTAGATAAAGACTCAAGGCTTCCTCCTGACAAGGGAACAAGTTCAGTATGGTTCGATGGTAAAAGGATCTCTGCCGGGAATGAAACTTACTTTTATTTCCGGCAGCATGTCCGCCAGTTTGGAAGCGCATATTTTCATCATGCTTTCTTCCAGGGAAAAATGTCCGAGGTCTATTACCCGCAATCCGAAGGTCAAAGCCGCGTGATAACGGATATCCCCGCTGATGAAAACTTGGGCGCCGGCTTCCATGGCCTTTTCGGCCAGATCCCCGCCGGAACCCGGACAACAGGCCAGGCGGGCGACGATTTCCACCTCCGGGCCGCTGGAACGCCAGTTATCGCTTCCCGTATGTCCGGCAAGCTGATGGCAAAATTCGGCATAAGCGATGGGGGAGGGGAGATCTCCGACAAAGCCCGGGCCATAATCTTGTTCGCCTTTTTCCTCAAAGCCTGGCAGTACTGCCCTGCCGATCTTCGCCAAGGTTTCCGGCCGGCGTAGCTTGAAGCTGTGGGCCAACCAGCGTGCCGGTCCGAGCGGGTTGCAGTCCATGGAAGTATGCGCGCTGTATAAAGGAAGGTCCGCCTTGAAAAGCATGGACAGGACGGAGTGATAGCTATCGGTCTGATCCGGGAAACGCGGCTGTAAGGCCAAAGGGTGGTGGGCCAGCAAGAAATCTGCGCCTATTTCCAGGGCCTGGCTGATGTTTTGGGGGAGAGGCTCCAGCGTGACGGCCAAGTGGGTGATTTTTTGCCTGTGAGAAGCTACTTGCATACCGGATTTATCCCAGGATTCCGCCAAGGATAACGGAGCAATTTTTTCAATTATTTTAATTAGATCGTTAATTTTCACGTAGAGAATATCCTGTCTGCGCTTGGAGCGGTTTTATAAATCCGCTCCCAAGCGTAGTCAAGAAAAAAAAGCCCCTTGGCTGGGGCTTGGATTTCTTTGGGAGCGAATAAGGGAACATTCCGTTTAGGGCAGACGGTTGAATACAGAGGGCTCGATCAGGAAATCATGGTACATGGATCCGCCGTTAGCGGAAGACGAGGACATGGAGGAAGAACCGGAGGCGACATTCACGCTGAGCATGGAACGCAATTCTCCGCTGACGGGCAGGGTGATGTTGGACATGGCGTAAACATCAGGCCCGCCGGTGCGTACCAGGCGCACATTGAAAGTCATGTTGCGCGAACTCATGCTGTAGGTGCCCACCAAGGTCAAGGCGCTTCTGGCCTCCTTGTCGGGTATGAGATCCTTGTTGCGGGTAAGCAATAGTTCACCGGTAGAAGGACGCATGAGCAGGGCTTTGCCCTGGCGGACTTCCTGCACGTTATAGCCGGTCTGGATGAACCAGCGGCTCAGCTCTTCCTGCATCTGCCTGGCAACGGCGTTGGACTCTTCCAGGTTATTCAGATCCACCGGTGTAGTGACAATCATGGAAAAAGCATTGGTCCCCTCCTGCTCCCCGAAACGTTCGGCGAGTTGCCGGTGCATTTCCCGGCCCATGGCCGAGGCAGCCTTGGTCATGAGAGTATCGGCCAGAGCTTGGGCCGGGGGCAGGAGCAGACATAAAAGTAAAGTGGCGGCGATACGCATGGCGTTACCTCAAACTTTTGATCATCAGAGCGACACTATCCAATTCCTGGGTCAGGGCCTCACGGAGGATCGGGTCATTGGCCGCGGCCAAGGCCAGCAGGTAGTGTTCGCGGGCCAATTCATAACGTCCGGAGGCGGCAAAATCGCGGCCGGCCTTATAGTTGCGCAGACTATCCGCATGGTAGTTCACCACCAGGTTATCCACCTTTTCATCCTGGGGGGCGCCGGATAAGAGCGAGCTGACGCCGGAACAGCCGGAACTCGCGCACAATATGGCCACCAGGCTGATCAGGGCGTTTTTTCTAAGGCGGATCATGCTCATGATCTTCTCCACTGCCGTTAGTGTATATCCAGACCGCGATCAAAAGCGGTTACGGCTTCAACCGGCCTGGCCTCGGTATTGAAATCCATTATTTCCAGGCTTCCTTCCTGCAGTTTTCGCCCGGCGGCCATGAGACGCCTGGACATTGCCCCGGCATTCATGACAAGTTGCCCGGTACGCAGAATATCGCCGTTGTAACGGATCAATTTGGCGTTGATCAGCAGGATATGCCCATCACTATAATATGTTCCAAGCACATAGAGAGAGCGTTCATCCAGGGACAATCCCGCCTTTTGGCGGCTCAGGACGAATTCTCCGTCTTCCCTGAAGGAAATGCGTTCGTCCAGGCGATATTCCCTGGTGCGCATCCCGCGCTGGTTGAATTCATAATAAAGCTGTTCGGCAATATAGCGGCCCAAAGAAGAGGTGCGCGAAAAATCGTCCTGGGTCACAAAGGTCAGAGGCAGGGCGATATGTTCTCTCAGTTCCAAGGGGAGGGTCTCGACCAGCTGGGAGGCCAATTCGCGTATTTTCAGCCTCAGTTCGCGCGCGTCCAGCAGATTGGCATTGGCGGAAAAATTGGGCTGTCCCGGCATAATCACCAGTCCCCCGTTCCCGTTGGGCAGAATCAGTCCGTGATCTTGCTGGCGTACTATGTTGGAATCCACCTGTTCTCCGCCATAAATAGATTTTTGAGACGGTTTGGTGATCAGGATCGTGCCGCGTTCGGCAATAACGTCTTCCGGCACATACGGCGTGGTTTCGGTTTCAGGCGTGGCGGCCGGAGCATGAGCCTGCATACACAATAATCCACCAAGAACTAAAACCGGAAAGATACGCAGCATGGTTTTTCTCCTTTGCTCCATTCTGACTGGCTTATCGGTTGTCGTGGTTAAATCTTGAGATGAAATAACGGAAGTCGGCGTAAAATTTATCGCCGTCCCAGCACCGGAGCGCTTTTTATCCTTTCTTCCAGGGCCTGGTCATGGCAGCAGAGCGCGAAAGACGCATCCTTG
>WRHT01000160.1 GCA_009783115.1 Desulfovibrionaceae bacterium
CGAAGCTGTGGCCGCGACCGCTTCTCAGGGAGTTGAATCAATCAAGAAGCTCGCGAAAATGGCGGAAGAGGACAAGGCAAGCATAGCAGGGCTTGGCCGGGCTACATCATCCGCTGAGCGTATCCATACAGCCTTGCTGGAGCGCCCGATTGTCTCGTCTGCCTGGCTCTCCAAAAAAACCGGCTTGACCGCCGCAACAGTAAACAAGGCGCTGTCCAATTTGGAGAAGATACAGATTGTGCGCCAGTTGAACGACAGCAAGCGCAACAGACTCTTTGCCTATGGGCAATACATGGACATACTAATCGCTTAAGGCTATTTTAGATTATTCGACCGGGTAGAGGGGACTTGTTTCTTATTACAACCCCCATATTCCATAAGCGGCTGACACGCCAATCAGGGCGATTGCGCCGACGACCGCGACAGTTTTGGTCAACAAATCCAGAATCTTTTTCAGGGGACTGACGAAAATATCAGCATTGGCCCAGGCCGTTTCCGGCAAAAGGCATAACGCCACGGCGCAAACCGTAATCAAAAACCTGTTCATTTAATGCCTCCAGGAAAGATTCCTTCAACGCGATAATGTAGGCAGGGATCAAAACCCTTAACTTCAATAACTTCCTCGATCGCCCGGCCTCTGGGAGTACTGGCAACGAACACGACAAGACCCACGGCCTCGGCAATGAGCTTGGACATGGGCGCGGGCGTGGCTTCCAGGATGAGTTGCTCAAGCCTGGTCAATCCGCCCTGGGCGGAATCAGCGTGAACAGTCGCAATGCCCCCAGGGTGGCCGGTATTCCAGCTTTTCAGGAGCGACAGGGCTTCCGGTCCGCGCACTTCGCCGACCAAAATCCGTTTTGGGCGTAAGCGCATGGTAGCCTTGAGCAAATCATTCATTGAAACAAATTCTGAGGAACGCAGAAAAACCGTATTTTTGCTGGCGCTTTCCAGTTCCCTGGTGTCCTCTATGATAATCAGGCGATCATCGGGACACAGGAGGGAAAGAGAATGGATGAGCGCGTTGACTAAGGTGGTTTTTCCCGAGCTGGTCCCGCCGACAACCAGGATATTTTTGTGGGTGGCAAGAGCTGCCTCCAGGCTGGCCTTGACAGAGGCGGGCATAATTTTGCCGGCGACATAATCCGCCAGAGTTAGCTTTCGCGCCGCCTTTTTGCGGATAGACATGGTGGGACTGGTGACAACTGGGGGAACCAAACCTTCAAAGCGCAATCCGTAAAGAGGCAGTTCCCCTTCAACGATGGGGGATTCAGGAGTGACTTTCTTATCCAGGGCGTAGGCCACATGGTTGATGACCATGCGAACTTGATCCGGGTTCACTTCCCCAAAGCATTCCATGCCCTTGGCATGGCTCTCAATCCAAAGCGTTTTGTCAGGATTGACAAGAATTTCAATGACATCTGGGTCGTCGAGCGCGGATAGCATCACTACGCCCAGGTTGTGGCGTAGTGAGTCTAGAAAGCGTTCATGGCTGAGAGTGTCATTCATGCCAAAGCCCCCAAAAACGAAAGCGGCGCTGCGAATTAGATGCGCAGCGCCGCTGGGGGATTTGCAAGCTGGCGTCCCCTGGGGGATTTGAACCCCCGTTGACGGCGTGAAAGGCCGTTGTCCTGGGCCGGCTAGACGAAGGGGACCCTGGCTGGGCTACCAGGACTTGAACCTAGATTAGCGGAGTCAGAATCCGCCGTCCTACCAATTGAACGATAGCCCAGAGCAATGGAGCTTATAGCCGCAGCTCATAGGGCTTGTCAACCGGCAGGGCGATATTATATGTTCTCCCGTTCCCGGCCCGGACCTTGCGCGGATACGCGGGGCGGCCGTGGACTTGCGGAGGATATGACAGCCCTCATGAAAACACCCGTACGCGCCACCTTACTCATCATCCTGATCCTGTGCATCTGCCCCGGAACGTCTCTGGCCGGCGAACCGGAAAAAGCCGCGGAAAAAGCTGGCGGCGACCAAGCCGGCCTGGCCCCGGCGGATCCTGAAAACCCGGAACAAGAAGAACCCGGCTGGAGGGATTACCTGGCAGCCCTGCACCGGCGCATCCGCCAGACCCTGGAGGCCCCGGGGCTGGATGTCTATTTCCCCATTTACACCTGGCACAACACCTATATGTATGATGACACCAGCAAGTACAACGAGATCCCCGGCGGTTTCGGCCTGGGGCATTCCTTTATTGACGAGGATGGGGATGAACACGCCCTCTTCCTGGTCGGTTTCATAGACTCCAACGACAAGTTCGAACCCTATGGCGGCTATGCCTTCCTCAAGAGCCGGACTCTGGACCATGCCGGGAACTGGCGGGTCGGGGCGGGCATTTCCCTGGGCCTCACCGCCAGGTACGAATACCATTACCTGCCCATCCCTCTGCCTGTGCCCATATTCAGCCTGAGCTACCGCAATGTCGCCCTGCAGGCCACCTATCTTCCGTGGACCTATAACGGGGGCAACGTGCTCTTCTCCTGGCTGCGCCTGTCTTTTTAGAGCCTTGTTACGGCAGCGGGATAAAGCGGTAGCCCTCGCCGTATTTTTCCACCGTGCCGGTTCCGGGGAAGGGGATGTGGATGCCGGCCACCGGAATACCCTGCTCCGCAGCCATATCCAGCACCCGCCTACGGGCCGCCAGAGCGGTTTGCGGGTCCACATCGTAGCTGGGGTATTCTTCGGGGCGAGGGAACTGCAAGGCGGCCGCGTGCAGCAGATCCCCGATGAACAGCAACTTGGGTTTCTCCTCTGACTTTGCCATTAATTGCACGGCAATGTGGCCGGGAGTATGACCGTGGGCGTCTACAGGGCGCAGGCTGTAATAATCAAGAACTTTGGGATTGATTGGTAAAGAAAATTCCCCCGGCCTGAAGGCATGCACATCTTCGCCATAGGCCTCCAGGGCGTTCTTGGCCAAGGCCGCGCCCGCGTTGCCCGGATCCTTTAGCGCCGCCTTACGGGCCAGATCCAGCCAGTAGTCCCGTTCCGGCTCCGAGAGGAATACCTTGGCCTTGGGAAAGGCGCGCCTCCCCTGCCAAAGCAGCCCGCCCACATGATCCGGGTGCAGGTGGGTCAGAACGATGGCATTTATATCCGAAGGGGCAAGCCCCAGCCCCTCCAAGGCTTTGAGCAGACGCGATTCTCCGGGGACGCTGTCCCCGAATCCGGCGTCAATCAAAATATAATCGCCAGAAGGACGGTGATGTGCCAGCAAAACGTGCACCGAGGAGGGAGTCTTGCCTTGGCTGTCGAAATACGCGGCCCGCTCTTCTTGGCTGGCCGGACCGCTGAACAGGGAAACATCAAAAGATCCGGGCCGATCCTCAATGGCCGTGACCTTGAAGTATTCATCCTGAAAAATAAGCCGCGTAAAGGGAACATCGGTTCCGGCCTCAGCGGCCGCGGCCGGGCAAAGAAGAAATATAAAACCCAGGCCCAGAAGCAGGAAGGTTTTGGCCGTGTAAGTCATCTCGGTCTCCTGTGATAATTATTGTCTCAGTCCCGGGTTTTCCTCGCCGATGGCCGCGTACAGGGCCGCCAGACTGCTCAGGTAATCGGCCTGGGCGTTGGTCAGGGAAACCTCGGAGGCGGTGAGCCGGGCCTGGGCGTCCAGCACGTCTATGGCCGTGCCCACCTGGGATTTATAGCGGGCCGAGGCCACCCGGTAGGCCTCGCCGGCCTGTTCCAGCCCCTTGCGGGCCACGCTGATGCGCTCCCGGGCGTTGGCCAAGTCCAGAAACCTGGACTGCACCTCGTAGACCACCTCCTGGCGCAGGGCGGATTCGTCGGCCTTGAGCTTGCGGATGGCGTGGCCCGCCTG
>WRHT01000161.1 GCA_009783115.1 Desulfovibrionaceae bacterium
CTATCTACTGTCGGTGACATTATTATCAGCAAGCGTCATGATAATGACCCCGCATAGAGCAGAGGCAGCGGCAACCAAGGAAGTTGTGATCTTCAACTGGAGCGATTACATCCCGGAAGAGGTCCTGAATGATTTCACCAAGGAAACCGGGATCAATGTCGTCTATTCGACCTATGAATCCAACGAGAGCATGTTTTCCAAGCTGCAGGTGATTGGCGCGGGAAAAGCCGGGTATGACATCGTTGTTCCCAGCACCTACTATATCAACATGCTCAAGGAACAAAACCTTATTCAAAAACTGGATCTCTCCAAGGTCGGCAACATAAAACACCTTGATCCCAAATTTCTGGATCAGGATTACGATAAAGGCAATGCTTACAGCATACCCTATATGTGGGGCGGGGTAGGCATCCTGGTGAATACCGAAAAGGTGAAAACCGAGATAAGCTCCTGGGCGGACCTGGCCAACCCGGATTTCGCGGGAAAGCTCCTCCTGTCCGATGACTTGCGGGATTTATTCGGAATGGCCTTGAAGGCCCACGGTCTTTCACCCAACACGGCCGCCGCCGCGGATTTGAAAGTGGCCTATGAATGGCTGCGCAAGATCAAACCCCTGGTGCGGGTGTTTTCTTCGCAGATCAAACCCCCGGTTATGGGCGACGAAGTGCTCGTCGGCATGGGCTGGAACGGCGATGTCCTGCTCATCCAGGAGGAAAAGCCGGAAATCAGTTTTATCTGGCCCAAGGAAGGGACCCTGGTCTGGGTGGACAGCTTTGTTCTCCTCAAAGGCGCGCCCAACCTGGAGAACGCCTATAAATTCATCGACTACATGCTGCGTCCTGAAGTAGCCGTCAAGTGCGTGGAAGAATACATGTATTCCACCCCCAATCTCTCGGCTTTGAAACTCCTGCCCGAGGAACTGGTCAGTAACCCGGTCTTTCGCCCCACCGAGGAAGATTTGGTCGGCAGCGACTTCCTTTTGGATATCGGACAGGGCGTACGCCTATATTCCGATTACTGGGAACAGCTACTGCACGGCGAATAAAATCCAGGAAGCATTCGTTTTCACAGGCTTCCAGGGGGCAGAGGTCTCCTGGAAGCCTGTGGCGCATAGGCGCCCAATGCCGGGACAAACTTGACAAAACGCCCTCCTGAGGAGAAGCTGTACGAATCCTTGGCAAACATTACCGGAGGGCGAATGCAATCCATACCTACCGAGCAGGCCGTCGGGCTGGTTCTCTGTCACGATATAATCGAGATCGTGCCGGGCAGCCACAAGAAGACGGCCTTCAAAAAAGGGCATGTCGTGCTGGAGGAGGATATTCAGCATCTCCTGCGTCTCGGCAAGGAGCATCTTTTTGTATGGAGCGGAGACCCAGAGGGACAGGTGCATGAGGACGAGGCCGCCCGCCGCTTGGTACGCGCTTTCTGCGGCGAAAACCTGAGTTTCAGCGAACCCTCTGAAGGCCGGATTAACATCCGCTCCTCCATCCAGGGGCTTTTGGACATCAACCTGGACTTGCTGGCAGCCCTTAATGACATCCCCCTCCTGAGCGTGGCCACCGCCGCTTCCTTACGGGAAGTGCAGCCCGGACAACTGGTGGGCGGGACCAGGGTCATTCCTTTGTGCGCGCCTGAAGAAAGCGTGGCCGGAGCGGAACTGCTCTGCAAAGAACGCGGCCCCTTGCTGCGCGTGTTGCCCTTTGCTCCCCACAAGGTCGGGGTAGTGGCCACCGGCGGCGAAATTTTCTCAGGCCGCGTGGAAGACGGCTTTACCCCGGTGCTGGCCCGCAAGTTCACGGCCTGGGGGTCCGCCATCCACTATCGCGTCCTGTCGCCCGACAATACCGAGGCCATCGCCTCCGCCATCCGGGAGGCTCTGGCCCAAGGATCATCCCTGGTAGCCGTAACCGGCGGCATGAGCGTGGACCCGGACGACAGAACCCCGGCGGCCATCCGGGCCGTCTGCGGGGAAGTGGTCAGCTACGGCGCGCCGGTGATGCCGGGGGCCATGTTCATGCTCGGCTACCACCGGAAAATTCCGGTCCTGGGTCTGCCAGGCTGCGTCATGTACCAGAAGGCCAGCATCTTTGACCTCATCCTGCCCCGCCTCCTGGCCGGGCAGCGCCTGACCAGACGCGATTTCACCCGTCTGGCTCACGGCGGCCTCTGTGGCGAGTGCCCTGAATGCTTTTTTCCCAACTGTTCTTTTGGAAGATAACAAGGAGACTATCATGTGGGATAAAGATAACCGGGCCTTTGTGGCCCTGGCGGGGAACGCGGAAATCTGCCTCCTGCCCGGCATGAGCAACCGGCACGGATTGATTACCGGAGCAACCGGCACGGGCAAGACCATCACCCTGCAAACCCTGGCCGAGACTTTCAGCCAGATGGGCGTGCCGGTATTCGCCGCCGACGCCAAGGGAGATCTCTCCGGACTCGCCGCCAAGGGCGGGAACAAGGAAAGCGTGCTCAAGAGAGTGGAAGAATACGGCCTCCAGGAAAAAGGTTTCCAATTTCAAGGCTTTCCGGTGCAATTCTGGGATGTTTTCGGCGAAACGGGCGTCCCGGTGCGGGCCACGATCGCCGATATGGGACCGCTGCTTCTGGCCAGGCTGCTGAACCTCAATGATACGCAAAGCGCTGTGCTGACCGTGGTCTTCAAGATTGCCTCCGACGAAAAACTGGAACTGATCGATCTCAAGGATCTGCGTAAAATCCTGGAATATGCCTCAAATAACGCCTCCAAGCTCTCCGTCGCTTACGGCAACCTATCCGCCGCCAGCATCGGCTCCATCCAGCGCGGCCTTATCGCCCTGGAGCATGACGGCGCGGATAAATTTTTCGGCGAGCCTAACCTGCACATGGACGACTTGATCCAGACCGTGGGAGACAGGGGAGTCATCAACATCCTGGCCGCCGACAAGCTCATGCAGTCCCCCAAGACTTACAGCACCTTCCTGCTCTGGTTGCTGAACCAGCTATTTACCGTCCTGCCGGAGGTGGGCGATGTGGAAAAGCCCAAGCTGATTTTCTTTTTTGACGAGGCGCACCTGCTTTTCAACGACGCCCCCAAGCCCTTGCTGGAAAAGATCGAACAGGTGGTGCGGCTCATCCGCTCCAAGGGCGTGGGCGTATTCTTCATCTCGCAAACCCCTTCGGACATGCCGGACGCCGTCCTGGGACAGCTGGGCAACCGGGTGCAGCACGCGCTGCGGGCCTATACCCCCAAGGATCAGAAGGCCCTAAAGAGCGCCGCGGCCAGCTTCCGGGCCAACAGCGCCTTTAATACCGAACGCGTTATTGCCGAACTGGGCATGGGCGAAGCGCTGATCTCCTTTCTGGACGCCCAGGGCGCGCCCAGGCAGGTGGAAAGGGCCTTCATCCTGCCGCCCCAGAGCCAGATTGGTCCCCTGGATGAGGCGAAGCGCGGGCAGATGGTCAAAAGTTCCTTGTTTTACCGGCATTACGGCCAAGGCATTGACCGCACCACGGCTTATGAGATCCTGACCCAGCGCCTGGCGGAAACCCCCAGCGAAAAAGAACTGGCCCAGCGTAAAAAAGAGGAGGAAAAGCAGGCCGCCCTATTGCGCAAAGAAGAGACCGCGAAGCAAAAAGAGGAGGCCGCCAGGCAAAAGGAAGCCGAAAGGCTGGCCCGGCAAAAAGCCTCCCAGAGAAACAGCCTGGCCAAGGGGGCCTTCACCTCCATCGGCGCCCCGCTCATCCGCCAGTTCCTGCGCGGACTTTTCAAGTAACGGAGATCTCATGACAAGTTACACGGTTTCCCACAAAAAACCGGCTGTCCGGTTCCCTGTC
>WRHT01000162.1 GCA_009783115.1 Desulfovibrionaceae bacterium
GTAGATGCGGTTCAGCCAGTATTCGGAGGTGATGTCGGAGGCGATATAGTTGTTCAGGCCTTGCAGGGAAAAGCCCATGTTGCTGTTTTCCCGCACGCGCCAGTCCATCTTGTTCAGGTAGCCTTCCATGAGGTCCACGTTGGCCTTGGTTTTTATCCGGCGCATCTGGGCGCGCTGTTCGCGGTAAAGGATATAGGCCTTGGCCGTGGCCCGGAAGGAAGAATCAAGGAGCACCCGTTCAACCACGTCCTGAATGCTTTCCACGTCCGGCGTATCCGGCAGGTTCACGGCCCTGGCCAGGGAGAGCACCTGCATGGTCAGGCGGCGGGCCTCGCGTTCTTCAAATTCCCCGGTGGCTTTGCCCGCTTTCAGTATGGCGGAGGTGATCTTGGCGGCATCGAATTCCGCGAGGTCTCCATCCCGTTTTTTAATGGCCGTAAAGTGCATGTGAACTCCTGCAAGCTGTGTGGGTGTTATAAAAAAAATAAAAAACCTCAACGGGTTACGCGGTAAACAGGTGCGCGTTTAACTTTCTAGAGATTCTCAAAAAAAACGAATATTGTCAATCCGGCGGATTGTCCGGCAATGCCTCGGTTCGCATTACAACGTACAGAGATAATTGATTATAATTTTAAAACCGAGGCGCTGCCGCTTGCCCGGAACGGGCGCGATTGGCTTTTTTTGGGGGGGGCGCCGCCCCGCTCTCCCTCCGAGGAGAGGTGAGAAAGGCGGATTTGACCGCGGCCAGATCGTCCGCGCTTATCGGGTAATCTGGCATCACCAGGTAATCTGTCTCGGCAATCAGTCGATCCCGCTGGGCGTGGCCTTTTCCTCTTCCTCCGGCGTAGGTGGTGTGAGGGGCGGTTATTTTTTTATAAAAAAACCTAAAGTTCCCTTAAAATTTTCCGAAAAGACTGACAGGTGGTAAAATAGGCATTGTTTTGCCTGAAAAGGAAACAAATATGCAAATTGCAGCTTCATCTTCGTGGCAGATGCGGCTCCTCGGCGAGGAGCGCGGGAGCCTTCCCGGAGCGGGGGATAAGAGCGCCGCGGACCGGGAACTCCTGGAAAGGCTTCAGGCCAGAGACCTGCTGGTGCGCGGGCACGAAAGCGCGCATATCCTGGCCGCCGGCGGCCAGGCGACTGGCCCGGCGCGCTATGATTACCAGACAGGCCCTGATGGCAGGCAGTACGCCATCGGCGGCTCTGTGGACATCAGCATCGTCTCTTCTCCCGCAAGCGACGAGGAGGCCGCGATCCAGGCCGAGACGGCGCGCCGGGCGGCTACGGCCAATGGGGAAATGTCGCTGGCGGATATGCGGGTGGCCACGCGGGCCGCGGAACTTTCCGCCAGGGCCAGGAACCGCGCCCTGGAGGCGTATGCCGGGCAGGCGGCGGCCTTTGGTCAGCCCGCGTTTCAAGCAGGGTCTGAAGAAATGGGATGACCCGCTTGGGGGCGGGCAAACTGCGCCGTCTTTTCCCGCCGGATGGAGGCCAGCCGGGCGCGGGTCCGGCAGCCGGTTTTTTTGAACATGTTGGCTAGGTGATAGCGCGCGGTGGCCTCCCGGATGCCGAGGCGGGCGGCGATTTGCGCGTCCCTCATGCCTTGTTCCAGGCAGTCCAGTATTTCAAGCTCGCGCCGGGTCAGGCTGGAGCCGTGTTCCTTCGGTTCCGGCCCTGTCGCGCTTATGTCTTTTATAGCCTTATCGCCGGCCGGATCTGGCGGACGCAGCGGAGAAAGCGCCAGCGTCCCAGCCAGCAGCAGACTGGCGAGTCCGATGACCAGGGCGGAGGTTCCGGAGACCGGCAGGGCATAGGCCGGAAAAGACAGGGCCAGCGCCCCCGCCAGCAGCAGGGCGGCGCGCCGCGCCGGGAGAGCCGGGCTGGCAGGATTGGCGGGACTGTCTGAGCGGGGGATTAAAGTCAGGGCCGGGAGGCAGAACAGTCCTTCGGCGAAGGGCGCGGCCATCCAGCTCCAGCCAAGGCCGGGGAAAAAGACCAGGACCAGGCCGAGCAGCGCCGGGGCCGGGCTGAGTAAGCGCGTAGAGGGGCTGAAGCGGCAGATCAGGAAGCCGGCCAGCGCGCCGCAGGCGCTCAGGAGGGCGATGCCGGGAAGCGGCGCGGAGGCCGGGGGCGGCAACAGGGCCGCCCCGGCCAGCAAAAGCGCGAAGGCTCCCGCCCCTTTCTTGCCGTAAAGTCCGCGCAGGCTGGTAAAGTCCGCGGGCCGGGCGGGCGCGGGGTTTTGCTCCTTGGCAGGTCTGCCCCGCGGGCGCGGGGTCTCCATGAGCTTTCGCGTCAGCAGGACCAAGCGGCGGGCGGCTATCCAGGCAGCGGCCAGGGAAAGAAGCATGATCGCGCGCCGCCAGTTTCCAGCGGCGATCTGGTCCAGCAGGCTCAGGCCGAGCTGGGCCAGGGCGGCGGCCAGGAAGGCCGCGCCGCTTTCCCTGGCCGGCAGGGCCAGTAAAGTCCCTCCCCAGTAAAGTCCCTGGACCAAGGCCAGACCGGCCAGGCACAGGGCTGGCGGATAGGCGGCGGGGCCGGAGGCGGGCCAGGCGGGCAGCAGGGCCGTTGCCAGCAGGATCAGCCCCGCGCCGTGGACCGCATCGCCCGGAGGCGTGAACCTGAACCAGCTCTTGGGAAAGCGCCCGGCCAGGAGGCCGTAAAGCATGAACCCGGTGAAGAGCGCGGCCAGGAAAAAGAATCCGCCGCCTTGGAAGGGCGAGCCCCACAGGACTTCCGGGATCCAGTATTCTTGCAGGGCGGGGAACCACAGCCAGCCGAAGCCCAGGCCGAAGCCCAGCCCGGCGTAAACGGCCCGGAACCTCGGCAGGGCGGGGAACCCCGTCAGTTGGGGAATGAAGGCTGTCAGCATGGCGGGCATGGCCTGTTCTTTTCAAGGCCGCGCCACTGGAGCAATTTCCCGGTCAAAAAGCAGGTGGGCGAATACCCGCGCCTCGTCCAGGTGATCTTCGATATAGGCGTATTCGTTGGCTATCTGGCGGTTGGCCGGGTTAATCTTGGCCCAGGCCGCCACCGGCAGGCCCTTTTCCCGCAATATGGAGGCCGCGGTATTGGTGTTGCTGCCCTGGGCGATCAGGGGGCCGGTTCCGGGCAGCGCTCCGTCCACGGCCCGGCGCAGGGCCTGGACGATTTCGCTGTCCAGCGGGGTGGGGGCCGCGCCCGGGAAGCGCGCCAGGACGGCCAGTTCGTTTTTGACCCCGTGTTCCTGCTCCAGGCTCCGCGCCAGCGCGGCCGCCTTTTCTTCCAGGGCCTCCGCCTCGTTGGGATGGATAAAGCGGCAATCCAGGTGCAGGGAGTAAGAAGAGGCCACGGAATTGATGCCCCCTGGACTGGTGGCCGCCTGCGTCGGGGTGCAGGCCGGGACCGGGTCGGCGAAAAGTTCGTCCTGGCCGGGGAAATCCCGGCCGAGTTCCGACAGGCGGTAGATCAGCGCCGCGCCGGCCGCCAGGGCGCTGAAGCGCCCCCGGCCTTCGGAGGCATGGCGGCTTTCGCCGTGGAAAGTCAGCTTCAGCCACAAAAAGCCCTTTTCCGCCAGGCTGAACGCCCTCCCGTCCGGGCTGCCGAAATCCGGCACCAGGTATAGATCCCCGGCCTTAAACAGGTCCGGGCGGGTTTGCAGAACATGCCGGAAGCCGGAATTTTGGGCGTGCAGCACCAGTCCGAGGTTCAGATCCGGGGTCAGTTTGTTCCGGCTCAGGCTTTCCAGGAGCAGCAGGGCGGCGGTG
>WRHT01000163.1 GCA_009783115.1 Desulfovibrionaceae bacterium
CATGGCCATGATTTCTACTGAATCGGCGATATGTTCCCGGCTGATCAGGGAATAGCGCATGCCGTCGTGCCCCATGGCAATGCCGTCGCAGACGCCGATGGCCGGAAAGGCCAGGGGAGTCCCTCCGGCCATGCGTACCCCGGCCTTGACCGCCTCGGTGATGCTCCCCAGGTGCAGATGTCCGGGGATGAGATCGTTCTGGGAATTGACGATGCCGATGATCGGCCTGTCCAGTTCCTCGTCCGTCAAGCCGGCCGCCTTGAACAAAGAGCGGTGAGGCAGACGGGTGATTCCTGCTTTCATTTGATCGCTGCGCACAAAAGCCTCCTGCGGGTGGGTTGCTGGTAAAACATATAAACTGCGCTGAAAATGTAAAGAAGTTTTTGTGCTCAGGCCGTGATTCTTGCCTTAATCGAACCCAGGATGCAGAAGACGGCGAAGGCCAGGATGTTGGCGGCGACCACGCTGGCTCCGGCGGGTGCGCCGTAAACATAGGAAAGGATTAAACCGCAGAGTAGACAGAGGATCGAAACGCAGGCCGAGCAAAGGATCACGCTTTTGAATTTTTTGCACAACCGCATGGAGGTGAGCGCCGGGAAGATGATCAGGCTGGTGATCAGAAGCGCGCCCATCATGCGCATGCCCAGGACGATGACCAGGGCCGTCAGCAGGGCGATGAGCGTGTTGTAGGCTCCGGCCCGGATGCCGCTGGCCCTAGCGAAAGTTTCGTCAAAGGCCACCGCGAAAATTTTGTTGTAAAAGAGCGCGAAGAGGAGCAGCACGGCGAAGGAGATGCCCATGCTCATATAGACATCTCCCCGGCTCATGGCCAGGATGGAGCCGAACAGGTAGTTGTGGACATCGGTGTTCATTCCGGTGGTCATGGAGATTACCAGTACGCCTATGGCCATGGAACTGGTGGAGATGAGCGCGATGGCCGCGTCCCCCTTGAGCTTGCTTTGTTCGTTCACCCGCAGCAGCAGGAAGGCGGCCAGGACGACCACCGGCACGCTAACCAGGAGGGGGGCGGCGTTCATGGCCGTGGCCACGGCCAGCGCTCCGAAGCCCACATGGGCAAGCCCGTCTCCAATCATGGAATAGCGTTTCAGCACCAGGCTCACGCCCAACAGGGCGGAGCAAAGAGAGACGAGTAGGCCGACGAGGAGCGCCCGCGCCATAAAGGTGTAGGAAAACATCTCCGCCAGAAGTTCAAACATGCCTTTCCCCTTCCGGGAAATTCCGGCCCATATCCGTGCGGCGATAGTCTTCCACGCTTCCGAAGAAAATCTGTTTCCGCCGCAGGTGCAGTATATGGCTGGCATAGGCGGCGGCGTTCCTGAGGTCATGGGAGACCATGATCACGGCCACGCCGGAATGGTTGACTTCCTGGGCGAGCTTGTAAAATTCCCTGGCGGCTATGGGGTCCAGCCCGGCCGTAGGTTCATCCAGCAGCAGCATCTTGCTCATGGCCCCCAGGGCGCGGGCCAGGAGCACTCTGCGTTGCTGTCCGCTGGACAGTTCCGGGAAGCAATGATTTTTCAGGTCATCCACCCCCAGGCGCCGCAGGTTTGCTTCCGCTTTCTCCCTGTCATCGCGGTTATAAAAGGGGCGAAAACCGCGCCGTGACAGGAGGCCGGACAGGGCGATTTCCAGGACCCCGGCCGGAAAGTCCTTGCGCGCCTCCAATTGTTGGGGCAGGTAGCCGATGTCCGTGGGGCCGAACCCTTCCCCCCGGAGAATCCGACCCTGCTTGGGGGGAATAAGGCCAAGGAGCCCCTTGGCTAGTGTGGTTTTACCGGCGCCGTTCTCTCCGACCACGCACAGGTAATCTCCGGCGTCCACCGAGAAATTCAGGCCCTCGGCGGCGACCATGCCTTCGTAGGCGAAGGCGGCGTCCTGGCAGGCGATCAGCGTCATATCACCAAAGCGCCTCTTTCAGGTTGGCCGCGTTGCGTCGCATTATGGATAGATAGCTGGCCCCGTTCTCAAAATCGGCCTTGGAAATATTGTGGCAGGCATGCAGCGGCAATTTTTTTGCGCCGGTGTCCTCGCTGATGGCGTCGGCCATTTTTTCGTTGGAAAATTCCATGTGAAAAACCACCGGAATTTTTTCAGCCTTAATCTTGTTGATCAGAAAGGCCACAGTAGCCGCGCTGGCCTCTGTTTCCGCGGAACATCCGGGAAAGGCGGCGTAATATCGAAGGTCATAGTCAGCCGCCAGGTAGCGGAAAGGGAAGCGATCCGCGAAAATGACTGTTCTTCTGGCCGCGCCCGCGATTAGGGCGCGCAGTTCGGCGTCCAGGGTCCGCAGTTTTTCCAGGTAGACCGCGCTGTTATACAGGTAGGAAGCGGCATGCTCCGGATCAAGTTCGGCAAAGGCGCGGGCCATGGCCTGGACGATCAGGCAGGCGTTCAGGGGCGCGGTCCAGACATGTTCGTCGTATTCCGGTTCGTCCGTCTCATGGCCTCCGGAAGCGGATCTCTCCGTCTCCATGCCCTCGGCCAGCTCCTCTTCCAGAGGGCTGACCAGTTCGATCATTTTGAGAACGCGTATTCCTCCGGTATCCAGGGAGGCCAGGATTTTCTCCACCCACTTGTCGGAATTCCCCCCTGTGTGGATGAAGAGGTCGCAGTTCCGGATGGCGATGATATCCTTGGGAGCGGGTTCGAAAGAGTGGCTTTCCGCCCCAGGCGGCAGAAGCATGAGCACCCGCGCCCGCTCTCCGGCGATTGCGCGCGCGAAGTCATAGGCGGGGAAATTCACGGCCACCACCTTGGGGGCTTCAGCCTCAGCCCTGGCCGGATATAAGGTGGAGCATAGCAAGAGCGCGCAGATTGCCGGAAGCGCTGTTTTCATGTTTGTCCTTGAAGGATGTCCAAATACCGTCATAGCTTATGTCACCAGGGGCGGGCCTGTAAAGGTGTTTCGCGGCCGGCCGGGCCGGATTCCCGCCCCGGTTTTTCAAGAAAATCCATAGATTTTTTCTTGGTGTTATCTACGTTAAAAGCCTTTGATTTCTTGCATATCGGCGTTATAGTCAGCGCCCTTTTGCGTGGCGTCCGGGCGGGTGTTTTTCCTCCCTGCCCATCGAACACCGTTGCCGTTATGAAAGAGCGTTTCCCGGATGGGCATGCGATAGCGTGTGGAACACAAATTTAAAAGACCGCCCGATGGCGGAGGAGACTGCATGACAGTTAAAGAAGACGGCCTCTTGCGGCTGTTCAGGGAAAAAGCCGAGGCAGCAGCTATAAAGGTCTTGGAATTACGGGATTTTCAGGAGGTGCTGACCTACGCCCTGGAAGAGTGCGTCAAAAAAGATTTTTGTGAAATCATCCATGTGGGCGAAGGGGTGCGGCCAGGCTCTTTCAGCAAGGCGGACAAGAAGATGATCGCCGCCCCGGGCCTGAGCAAGCAGCGCTTTGCCGCCTTTGAGAAGGCCGGCAAGGAGAAGGGGGTCACGGCGTTGCGCGAAGGGCTGCGCGCTTACATTTCCGGCATTGACGTGGGGGTGCTGGCCGCTGACATGGGCATCGCCGAAACGGCCACGGCGGTGCTGGCCTCGGATAACGAGGATGCGCGCCTGGCCGCCATGATCAGCGAGATCTGCGTGCTGTCCCTGCCCAAGGTCAAATTGGTCCGTGATCTTTATGACGCCGAGGATTTTTTGCGCAAGGTGATGGACAAGGGGAGCACGTTCACCTCCTTTATCTCCGGCGCCAGCCGTA
>WRHT01000164.1 GCA_009783115.1 Desulfovibrionaceae bacterium
TGTTCCGCAACCCGGACCACATCGCCATCCTCTCGGACAAACGAAATGACGACTTCATCCCGTATCTTATCCACAACCAGGGCCCTTGGGCTACAGAAGGCGATGACTTCATGTTCTGGCATGAACGGGGAATTGTAGCGCGGTTCAGGTGGAATTGAATGGCTTCTGAAGCAAGCTTTCATGAGTATACGGCAAAATGAAGCCCTTGCCAGAATTGAGGATCTGCCCGTTGATCCGGAGATTGATATTTTTTCAGATTAATTATACTTAATGATTTCCGGCTCACGGGGTGTGTATGCTGATAGTGCGGTCGAGATTGCAAGGGGTGACCATCTTAAAGCCCAATGTTCTGCGGGATGAGCGCGGTTTTTTTTTGGAAAGCTTTCGCGGCGCGACCATAGAAAAAATTGCGCCTAACACCAAGTTCATCCAGGATAACCATGCCCGTTCCGAAAGGGCCGGGGTAGTGCGCGGCTTGCATTTTCAGAAACCGCCCCACGCGCAAAGCAAATTTGTCTGGGTAAGCACGGGTGCTATTTTTGACGTGGTGGTGGATTTGCGCAGGGAATCGTCCACTTTTGGGAAGTGGGAGGCCTTTTCCCTGTCGGCGGAGAATTTTTTGCGGCTTTTTGTGCCCAGGGGTTTCGCCCACGGCTACATGACCCTGGAGCCGGGAACGGAAGTGCAGTACAAGGTGGACGCTTATTATGCCCCGGAATATGAGGGGGGGCTCTTCTGGAATGATCCTGATCTGCATATCCAATGGCCGGATATTGAGCCGATCCTGTCGCCCAGGGACAGGGAACTGCCCCGGCTGAAGAATTTGGATTCGCCGTTTTAGATCCTGCGGCTGCCGGCTTGCGGTCCAGGCGTAAATTTTTTGTAAAAATGCCATAAAAGTCAGTTGCGGAGAGGCAAGGTATGGTGGAAAAAAAACAACGGAACGCCGGTTTTCTGACCCAGGCCGCGCCGTTTTTCCTGGGGCTGGCGGTGGCCCTGTGCCTGGGCTGGTGGGCTTTCCCCACCCTCTTGTTTAGTGAACATCCGCAGCCGGTGGCCTTCACCCATAAAAGCCACCTGGAAGATGCCGGCCAGGATTGCGCGGACTGCCATTTTTTTCGTGAGGACGGGAGTTTTTCCGGTTTGCCGTCACTAGAAAAGTGCGCCGAGTGCCATGTGAGCAGCATAGGCGATAGCGTGGCTGAAAAGGAGTTCGTGGAAAATTTTGTGGAGCCGGAGAGGCCCATCCCCTGGCGGATACACCAGAAACAGCCTGACAATGTTTTTTTCAGCCATGCCGCGCATACCGCGGCCACCTGCTCCCCCTGTCACATGGAGTATGATCCGGATGATGGGGAAAACAAGCCGGACGCGCTCTGTTCCAAGTGCCACCTCTCCCTGGAGGAATTGGACAAGATTCCTCCCTATAAAGAGAACAGGCTTACCGGCTACAGCAAGACAACCATGAAGATGCAGCAGTGCGAGGCGTGCCATGCCAATCCTGAGCATTATGGAACGACCAATGCCAATAACGCCTGCTATACCTGCCATAAGTAAGGGAGCGGAATATGGGCATTGACAGACGTTCCTTCATTAAATTCGCCGCCGGGGCCGGATTGGGCGTGACCGCCAGTCCCCTGCCCTGGAAGATGATTGACGATGTGGCCATCTGGACGCAGAACTGGCCTTGGATTCCCTCGAATCCCAAGGGTGAAAGCGTTTGGGCCGCCACCACGTCCAAGTATTGTCCCTCGGCCTGCGGGCTGAAGGTTCGCATGGTTGGCGGACAGGCGGTGCGGGGCATCGGCGATGCGGATCATCCGCTGGGTGGGGGGCTTTCTCCGCTGGCCGCCGCGGAGATCCAGATGCTGAACAGCCCGTCCAGGGTGAAGCGGCCCTTGCGCCGCACTACCGACGGAAGGTTGGATCCTATTTCCTGGGAAGAGGCGGAAAAAATTCTTCTGGACAAATTGGGCGCGGCCGGGCCGCAAGTGGCCTGCGTTAGCGGCGACGAAACCGGGAGCAGTCTGGGGGCCTTGTCCGCTCTCCTGGCCGGCCGGGGTTCGAACCAGCTTTATGTCATGCCCTCGGAGGCCCAGGCCGCGGGCCGGGCCTGGCGGCTCATGGGCGGAAAGGGGCAGGTGGGCTACGACCTTGAGGGCAGCGATTTTGTACTGGCCGTGGGCGCCAATGTGCTGGAGTCCTGGGGAACCTTTATCCGCAATCGCAGGGTCTTTGCCTCCTCCCGCGGGGAAACGCCGGGCGCGTCTTTTGTCTATGCCGGGCCGGTGCAGAACCAGAGCGCGGCGGTGGCGGACCAGTGGATACCTCTGCGTCCGGGGAGCGAGCTGGTTTTTCTCCTGGGTCTGTGCGCCCTGCTTGCGCAGCAGGGCCGCTCGGTGGAGGCCGCTGATTTTCTCGGTTTCCGGGATATGTTGGCCGGGTATGACCCGCAGCAGGTCAACGCCCTGACCGAGGTCTCCGTGCAGGTGTTGCAGAGCGCGGCCGCGGCCCTGATCCGGGCCGAACGCCCGCTGATCCTGGCCGGTTCTGAATGTGGATATGGCGGCGGGGCGGCTACGGTCATGGCCGGCCTGGCTCTGAACCTGCTGCTGGGTGGAAAGGGTCTGCGGGATATTCCACTTTCCGGGCCTGTCCTGCCGGGTGAAAAGTCCCGGCCTGACATTCAGGCCGGGGATCTGGCCGCCTATATGGGCAAGGGAGCGCCTCCCCAGGCCCTGCTTTTTTATTCAGCCAATCCGGCCTATGCCCTGCCAGGTCCGAAGACGGCCAGGGAGTTCATTCAGGCCACGCCTTTCAAGGCCGCATTCACTTCTTTCCTGGATGAAACCGCTTCGCTCTGCGATCTGGTGTTGCCGGTAACCTTCAGTATGGAAGGCTTGGATGATCTTGAAAGCCCTTATGGCTGCGCCAAGCCTTTTTACGCGGTCTGCCGCAAGCTGGTGGACGGGCCGGCGGAGGCCAGGCCGGGGCTGGAGCTGATCCTGGACTTGTCCGCCAAGCTGGGTAAAAAACTGGCCTCTTCGGCGCAGGATGTTATCAAGGCCAGGGCCAAGGCCCTGAGTGCGGATGCTAACGCCTTGAACCAGGGCAAGGTTTTTGAGGGTAGCGCCGCCTCTTTGCCAGGCCGGTTTGCGCTCTTGCCGGAGATTATGCGCAAGGCGGCCGAGAGCGTGAAAAACGCGGCTCCCACCCTGCTTGCCCCCTTGAGCCGGACGGCCTTGGGCACGGCCCAGAGCGGCATTCCACCGTTCAATGCCAAGCTGATCCGCGCCGGGGAGCTGGAGGGGAACGGGATGCAGGCGTTGCTGAACCGGACCACCGCGTACAGCCGTGGTCTTCAAGACGGAGATCTGGTGCGCATTTCCGCCGGCCAGGGAGAGATTGTCGCCAGGGTGCGTATTTTTGAGGGTATTGTTCCCGATGCCCTGGCTTTGACCATGGGGCTTGGGCATACGGCCCTGGACGTTTTCAGCCTGGGCAAGGGCGCCAATGTCGCGGATCTTTTCGAGCCGGCGCCGGAAGAAGGCAGCGGACTCACGGTTTGGAACCGGGTGGGGCTTACGGTGGTTAAGGTTTAGGGGGAAGCATGACGACAGAGCTTAAAAAATTCAGAATCCGCTGGGGCATGGTCATTGACGTGGATAAATGCACCGGCTGCGGCGCCT
>WRHT01000165.1 GCA_009783115.1 Desulfovibrionaceae bacterium
CCAGTTGAAGATCACAACTTCCTTGGTTGCCGCTGCCTCTGCTCTATGCGGGGTCATTATCATGACGCTTGCTGATAATAATGTCACCGACAGTAGATAGAGCATTTTCTTCATTTCTTTCCCCTTTGCGCTTGTGGTTCAGGTTCCGCTTAAACGCCTCTGCCGAATTTCGCGACGCCCTTCAATGAAAAGGCCGAGTTTCCGGAAAGGGCGAAACCTTCCCGGAAACTGAGCCATTACCAGACTTTTAAAAAATTTAAAATGCTAAAAAATCATATCCCCGAGGAAAACTTGGCGGCGTCATTGCCCAGGCGGTAACTGGAGAGTTCGGAGGCGGCCGTGCGGCCGTATACCGAACTTGGGTACTTGTTGGAGAGTTCTTCCAGCATGCGCACCCAATCCGCGGTATCTCCGCGCTTCCGGTGCAGGCGGGAGAGCTGGTAAAGCACGGCCTGCTGTTCTATGGAGCCTTCCGCGGCATAGCTGAGGTATTGGTCGGCGTAGGCCATGGCTTCTTTGAGCTGCCCGGCATTCTCGGCAATATTCAGCAAGGAGAGCAGTTGGGTGCGGATTTTTTCATTATCCGCCAAATCCGGGTTGACCGCGGCCATTTCCCGGAGTTGTTTCAGGGCCTCCTGACCGATGTAATAAGCGCCTTCAAGATCACGCCCTCGCTCCACGCTGCGTCCGAAGTAAAAAGCGGCATTGGCCTGCTGGGCCGGGGGCAGGCTTTGCCGGGCATACAGGCTCCGCCAGATGGGGGCGGCGTTATCCGGGCGGGCGGTGTTTTCGTAAGCCAGGGCCAGGGCGTAATCCATCTGCCCGCGGGCCTGGGGACTAAGCTCCCAAAGCTCGATGCGCTGGGACATTTCAATGATCTGTTCCCAGCGCAGGTTGTCGATCAGAATGTTCAGGGCCAGATAAATGGCCATCTCGGAGATCTCCCCGATCTTATTGCCGTAAAAGAAAGGCTGTAGCGTGTTCAGGGCCTCGTCCTGGTAGCCGCTGTTCCATTGGCTCACCGCTAGCGACAGGCGGCTGTCCGGGGTAAGAAACTCTTCCTGGGTGCGCAGGATGGGGTAACGCTGCCAGATTTCGCGCGCCCTGGCGTAGCGTTTGTCATTCACGTCTCCGGCGGATAGCAGGGTGAAGGCTCCCAGGGCCACTTCGCGGGCGCGAGGGGCCAAGGGGCTGTTGGGGGTATCGGCGGCTATTTCCGAGCAAAGATCAATGGCGTTCAGGTATTCCTTCTGCCAGAGGTTCCACATGGCCAATTTCAGCTTGGCCAGTGTGACCAGAGGGCTGTTGGGGTATTCGCGGATGATGGTCCGGTAGGCTTCTGAAGGGCGGCGGTCAAAGGGGCGGTCAAAAACCCGGTACATCCTGTTTACGGTAGGGTCGTCGTAGATGCCGTCTTCCGCCAGGCGCATCAGGGCGATGATGCCGCCATCCTTGGCGGAATAGCGCTTTATTGATTCCTCGTACACCTGTACCGCGGCGTTGTGGTACTTGCTTACCATGTAGATATCGCCAAGGCGGGTGAGAATGATATCTCCGTCTTCCGGGTCGGCCATCAGGTTCATGTAGAGCCAGTAAGAAGCCCGCGCCTTATCCAGGTTTTTGGTGCGGTAGGCGATATCCCCCATCAGGCTGAGCACCTGCGGATATTCCAGGTAAAAAGCAGGCCAGCGCAGCTCGGCGAACTCCATGATCCGGTAAGCCTCCTGGAAGGCCCCCATGCGGTAATAGGTGCGGGCCAGCCCCAGGGCGGCGTCGCGGGAAATGCGGTGGTCTGGGTAGTTCTGCACTACATAGTTGAACTGCTCGGTGGCTTCATTCAGGTTGCCGCGCTCATACTGGTAATCGCCCCAATAATAATAGGTCAGGGCGATATTTTCAAAGTAGGGGTATTTCTGGCGCAACAGATTGAAATAAGCCGCGGCCTCATAGGAATTATCCACTTTCAGATTCAGGTAGCCCAGGCGCAGGTAGGCCGGGGCATTGCGCCTGGATTGGGAGTTGAAATTGATGGCCGCGGTGGTTGTATCCTGGACATCCTGGTAATGCGCGGCAAGGTTGTTTTCGTACATGAAAAAAGTCGCGTCCGCCAGGCGGTGCAGGGCGATTTCACGCTGGTCATGGTCCAGGTTGTGCTGGACGAGCAGTTTACGGAGCAAAGGGATGGCTATGTTATATTCGCCGATGTCTATGGATTCCGCCGCGCTCTTCAGGGCGTCGTCCGGGTCCAGGGGCGGCGGCACCGGGTTGCCGTTTTCATCCACATAGACCACCGTCTTGCCGGAGGCCGCCTGGTCTGCCTTGGCCGCTTTGGGCGCTTGCGCCTGGCCGGACGAAGAGGCGGGCGTCCGGGGCTGGGCGGACGGATCCGCCGGTTGGCCCGGCGGCTGGTCTTGCACGGACGGCATCGGTGGCGGTGGTGGCGGCATGGGCGGCTGGTCCGCTTCCGGCATGGCCGGAGGCGGTGGAGGAGGCATGTCTTGCTCGGACGGCAACGGTGGCGGAGGCGCTGGCGGCTGGTCTTGCGCAGGCGGCAGCGGTGGCGGTGGTGGTGGTATGGGAGGCTGGTCCGCTTCCGGCATGGCCGGAGGCGGTGGAGGAGGCATGTCCTGTCCGGACGGCAACGGAGGCGCTGGCGCTGGCGGCTGATCTTGCGCAGGCGGCAACGGTGGCGGCGCCGTTTCCGGCGCGGCTGCCTGGGGGATGGACGGAACGGCGGGCGCTGCCGGGGGCATGGAGGCCGGATTGCGGGCCGCTGAATTGGGCACCCGCAGTTTAACCGGAATTTTCTGCTCCACCCAGTTGGGTTCGCGCTTGGTATTCAATTTGGCCCGATAAGCAAAAGCGGCTTCCTCCTCGTGGTAGCCGTCGTCCTGGCCGGAGGAAGCCGCCAGGGCCGGGGCCGCGCTCCAGGGTATAAGCATGTCCAAAAAAGCCAGCGCCTGGGAAAGGCTGGAGGGATTTCGCCCGCTTGAAGGATCAGAGGCGGGCGGCGGAGACGGTGGGCGTCTGGCCGGCATTTCCATGGGCGGCCAGGCGGGCAGCCGGCTATCCTCTCCCTCCTGTTCGGCGCTGATCTTCGGGGCGTTTGGCGCTCCGGAGGAGCTGACATTGCGCCCGACGGGCGGCGGGGGGATCGCGGGCGCGGACGGCGCGGAGGCCGCCTCCGGAACGGATGGCGACGGCGTCTCCACGGGGGAAGGCGTCACCGCCGGGGGCTGGACAACGGGCGTGGAAAAATTTTCTCCTTGGGCGGCTTCCGGGGAATTTTCAGCGCCGTCCAGCTTACGCGAAAAAACCGACGAAGGTTCCACCGGCGTAGCGGGCGGTTCCGGCACCCGGACCAGGGGCTGGGCGGGCGGAGCGGCCTTCGGGGCGCTCTCGGGAGGCGGCGCTGGTAAATCCTTGTTCCAGCGCAACCCAAGAGGATCCTCAAACAAATCCACCTGCAAAAGGTCTTTTTGGGGCCTGGTAACGATATAACCGAAGGCCGCGCTCTTCACCCTGAGGCCGAGTCCGGTTTCCGCCGGGCTCAGGCCGTCAAAAAGTCCGGCTTCAGCCGGGGCCTCCAGGCTAAACGCCCTCCGCCCGGAAGAAAAGATCAGCGCAAGGCTCCGGGGATCATCCCGAAGCACCTCCACCCGGCCGTCTT
>WRHT01000166.1 GCA_009783115.1 Desulfovibrionaceae bacterium
AACCAGGATTGTGGGAATGGAACGGATGCCCAAACGCCCGGCCACATGGGGACTGTCGTCAACATTCAGTTTGCAGAAATCAAGCTTATTGCCCATCTCTAGCGACAATTCCTCCACCAACGGAGCGATGGAGCGGCAAGGCCCGCACCAGGGAGCCCAGAAATCCACCAGTACCGGCTTCGCGGCGTTTATGACGGCGTCAAAGGTATCTTTGGAAATTTCTTTAACCATATGTTTCATCTCCTTAACTTTCCATCCGTAGATATTGCATGATTAACCCAAATTCCTCCGGTAGTCATCCGGTACTTTACGCCCTCTCGGAATAACTTCAAAATCCAAATCATGCCTGAAACCATCCCCCAGCATAATTTCCCCGGCATAGGCAATCATGGCGGCGTTGTCCGTGCAGAGGCCGGGAGAAGGAACCAGCAGGGGGAGGCCAAGTTCTTCCGCCAAAAGCCCGAACCTTTCACGCACCCTGGAGTTGGCCGCCACGCCGCCGGCCAGGATGACGGCCTTGACCGTCCCTGGATCCAGACGCCTGAAAGCGCGTTCGGTTTTGACGGCCAAGGTTAACGCCACCGTATGGGCAAAGGAAGCGCAAACATCCGCCAGGAACCCGTTTTTTTCCGCCTTTTCCGCCTTAAACCCTTTTTCTTTCAACAGAAGCCTGGCGGCGGTTTTCAAACCGCTGAAGCTGAAATCCAGGTTATCATTTTGCAAGTATGGGCAGGTAAAAAAATTTTCCAGCCTGCCGGAAGCGCCCAGGCGATCAATCTCCCGTCCAGCCGGATAAGGCAAACCCATGAGCTTGCCGAATTTATCCAGAGCCTCCCCGGCCGCATCATCCAGACTGCGGCCCAGCAGGACAAAATCCGCAGGAGAACGCGCCAGATAAATATGGGTATGCCCGCCTGACACCAAAAGCGCCAAGGCTGGAAACAGCAACGGCCGCTCAAGACCAACGGCCAAAACGTGGGCATGGAGGTGGTTGACGCCGATAATAGGCTTGTCCAAGGCCCAGGCCAAGGCCTTGGCAAAGGCCACCCCCACCAGAAGACTCCCCAAAAGACCAGGACCACGCGCCACGGCCACGCCTTCCAACTGCCCGGCGCTAATCCCGCAATTTTTCAACAATAAATCGTAAAGCGGAGCCAAAACTTTCCCATGTTCACGCGAAGCCAGTTCAGGAACCACCCCGCCGAACAGGGCGTGTAGTTCAACCTGGCTCGCCAGCGTCTGCCCCAGGATCCGTCCGTCCCGCACCAGGGCCAGAGCGGTTTCGTCGCAGGAGCTTTCAATGCCCAGGCAGAGCATGAAACACCGGATCAGGCTAGGAATTGCATGATGTCGTCCACATCATTGGCCGAACCGATGAACAGCGGCACGCGCTGGTGCAAACTTTGCGGCTTAATTTCCAAGATGCGCCGACAGCCGTCCGTGGCCCGGCCTCCGGCCTGTTCCGCCAAAAAAGCCAGCGGAGACGCCTCGCACATCAGACGTAATTTCCCCTCGTACTTGCCGCTGGACTTACGCCCGGCCGGGTACATGAAAACGCCGCCATAAAGCAGAGTACGATGGAAATCCGCCACCAAGGACCCCACATAACGCAGGGAATAAGGCGCGCTGATACGGTTTTTATCGCTTTTGAAATAATCGGAAGCGGCCCTGGTCTTTTCGTCCCATAGGTTATAATTCCCGTCATTGGCCGAATAGATTTTCCCCTGGCTGGGAATCTGCATGTAGGGATGGGAAAGCAAAAATTCCCCCACGCTGGGGTCCAGGGTAAACCCGTGCACTCCCTGGCCTGTGCTGTAAACCATCATGGATGACGGCCCGTAGAGAAAATACCCGGCGCCCACCTGCCGGCAGCCCTCCTGCAAGATATCGTCTATAGTCGCTTCCTGGTCTGACGGACTCATGCGCCGGAGAATGGAAAAAATGGTTCCCACATTGACGTTGACGTCAATATTGCTGGAACCGTCCAAAGGATCGAAGATCAGAATATAATCGCCGCGCCGGAATTGTGAGTCAACGGCAATCATTTCTCCATGTTCCTCCGAGGCCATGAGACAAAGCGTGCCGCTGCGCTGCATGCGGTGGATCATTACGCTGTCGGCGTACTCGTCCAATTTTTGCACCTTCTCGCCCTGTACGTTGACTTCGCCGGTTTCCCCCAAAATGTCCAGCAGACCGGCCTTACTGACGCTACGAGCAATGAGTTTCGCCGAAATGATCAGATCCACGAGCAACTGGGTAAATACCCCGGTAGCCGCAGGGGATTTGATCTGATGCCAGAGCATATGTTCGGTCACGGTGACTTGATGCGCCATGTTTTTTCCATCCTTTCAAAGCGTTTTCATTTCGGGCTTTCCGGCCTACGGCTGTCATCCTAAAAATCGCCCGCTACCGGCAAAGAGTAATACAGACGCAAATCCGCAAAATATGTGGACAGCCAGTAAAATTCACCCCTGGCATTGGATAGTGTTCCATCCACATGGTTTGCGCCAAGATTCTCCCAGTCCACGCCGTTCAAGGGGGTTTCCTCAATATTGTAACCCGCCGGCCACAGGATGCCGCCGGTCGTGCTGAAAACAAATTTATCCGGCTGGCCTGCAAGACGCAGCAAATCATACAGGTTGAAACGGCAGAGAATGAGCGCGCGCAGCTCATTCTGCATATATACTGGCTTGGCCAGCAAAAATTCCGGCCCAGAGCGTCCTTCACGCGCCAAAGCCCGTAAATCGGTCCTGTTCCGGCCAGGCTTGTGGTTCAGCAAAGTTTCCACGCTGTTAACCCCGCCTTTTTCCGGCAGGCTTTCAAAAACCCGTCCCTGTCCGTCCGCCAGGGCAACGGCGGCAAGCCAGGGAAATTTTTTAAACATGGCCTCGGCCCATTCTCCGTCCGGGCTGCGATCACTATCATCCATAGCCCGCAAGAGCTGTTCCAGTTGAAAATCAACCCCGCCCATAACCCGTACCAGGGCGACTTCATGCGGCGCGCAATAAACACGGTTATCCACTTCTAAAAATACCGATTTGTTTATATGTGAACCATAAAAAGACCTGACCCCTTTCCAGGCGTTTTTACTGCCCTGGCTGGAGGCGCAGGCCCCGGCGAAGAGCGTGAACAAACAAAAAACGCCGATAATAAGACGTGCTCGCAACAAAATGTATCTCCTTGATAGGGTATTTTTCGTTGGGATACGGAAATAGAAGGCTCGCCGCGTCCAGGACGGCTGAAAAATTTATTTTTCAGCTGGAAACGGAAATCCCTCCAGCCCTTTCTTCCACCCGTCCGACCAGCTTTTCCAGCACATCCAGGACGCGGGTCAACACCGGCTGTCCGGCCAGATGGTTTTCCTCCGATACCGAGGGCGGGGCTGGCGACATGGCGCTAATTTCAGCCTTCAACCTGGCAATGGCCTCTTCCAGGCCGGCTTTTTCTTTGGCGCTTCCGGCCTCACGCAAAAGCTCCTCGTAAATGCCCAAGGCGCCGGCATAATCCCCCTGTTCGGCCAAGACCTCGGCCATGGATCGCGTCTTCAGCGAAATCTGTTCATCCTCTTCAAACTCCGCCTCTTCCGTATCCGGAAAATCATCTTCCGGCGGCAGGGAACGCGCCCTGGCGGGCATCCTGACGGACGCCGCAGCC
>WRHT01000167.1 GCA_009783115.1 Desulfovibrionaceae bacterium
CAGGCTGTTGATCAGATCCGCCGCGCTCCGTCCTTTTTGCTGGTCCAGGCGCATATCCAGCGGCCCGTCACGCAGAAAGCTGAAGCCTCTTTCCGGGCTGTCCAACTGCAAGGAACTTACTCCCGCATCCAGGATAACCCCATCAACCTTTTCCCAACCCAGGCCGTCCAGGGCCGTTGCAAAATCCGCGAAGGCGCAATGCCTGAGCCGCGCGGCTGGGGCAAAATCCTTCAATCTTTCCTCGGCCAGAGCCAAGGCCTCCTGGTCGCGGTCCAGCCCGAGCAGTTGCGCTCCGGGTCCGGCCAAGCGCAGTATGTGCGCGGCATGTCCGCCCAGCCCCAGGGTGGCGTCCAGGTAGCGCGCCCCCGGCCTTGGCCGGAGGGCTTCCAGCACCTCGTCCAGCATCACCGGCACATGGGCTGGATCTTTAATATTCATCCGGCGGAGCCGGCTAAGGACGCATTTTTTTGTAGCCCTATGCGGCTGAAATCCATATTTTGGATGGCTTCCCAGCGCTCGGGCTGCCAAATTTCAAAATAATCCCCCAACCCTACCAGAATGGCCGAGGTGCTGATTCCGGAATAGCGGAGCAAGTTTTTGCTGAGCAGGATGCGTCCTTGAGAATCCGGAGCTATAGATTCCGCTCCGCCCCATACCTGGCGGGCAAAATTTCTTTCCAGCATATCCGCCGAATCCATCTTGGTTTTAAGGTCCTCTTTATAAGGTTCCCAGTCAGGTATGGCGCAACCCCGGATACTGTGGTGTATGGTTGTAAGGATCATACGCCCTGTGGCGTCCCGAAAAAAAAGGACGTTGCGGAAATCCGGGGGCAGAACCAGCCGGTTTTTGTTATCCAGCAAACGGTCTATGGTGCTCATGAATTCCATAGTATGGCCTATATCAGACTGAATTTGACATCTTTCACCTACTGTATCCCACAAGTTCCCACTTCTGTCAAGAAGGTATCCCTTGCGGGCTTGAATTTTTTTTGGATTTTTCATAGAAATTTTTTCGCAAAGACGCCGGTTGGGACGCTGAAGGCGGAAACAAACCCAGCCCGCTCCTCGCGCAGGAAAAGACATGTCATTGAACGAACTGCTCTGGCTGGGCTTCGCCCTCTTCGATCTTGCGGCCACGGTGCTGGTTTACAGGTATTTCGGCAAACCCGGCCTGTACGCCCTGGTGTCCTTCAACCTGATCCTCTGCAATATCCAAGTGCTCAAGACCGTCACCCTGTTCGGCCTGACCACCACCCTGGGCAACATCCTGTATGTCAGCGTGTTTCTGACCTCCAACATCCTGAATGAATTTCACGGCAAGGAGGCGGCCAAAACCGCCGTGCGCCTGGGGTTTATCATGCTACTCCTGAGCACTTTCTATATGCAGACAGCCCTGCTCTTTAGCCCCGCCCCCGACGATTTCGCCCAGGTCCATCTGGCGGCGATATTCTCCCTGTTGCCCAGGGTCGCCCTGGCCAGCCTGACCGCCTATGCCTGCTCCCAGGCCTGTGACATCTGGGCTTACCACTACCTGCGCCTGCGCACCAAGGGCCGTTTCCTGTGGCTGCGTAACGGCGCGGCCACCCTGGTCAGCCAGCTCATAGATTCCGTGGTCTTCTGCTTCCTGGCCTTTTACGCCCTGTATCCACGCCAGGTGCTGCTGGAGATCCTTTTGACCACCTTCCTGTTCAAAACCCTGGTGACCTGCCTGGATACGCCCTTCATTTACCTTGCCCGCCGGGCGCACCAGCGACGGATGGAACAGGGGCTGGAGAAAGGACCGGCTTGACTTTTGCGCACGGACAGGGCAAAGGCCATGAATAATAACGAATTTTCGCCACGCATCATGGACAGCGTAGGCCACCTTAGCTCAGTTGGTAGAGCGGCTGATTCGTAATACACAATGCCCCGGAGGATTTTCAGGGATTAAAGCAAAATAAATCAGCGAGTTATAGAGGCGCAGACACTCGCAAATTTTGTTTTTTTATACCCTATTTATACCCTGGCGCGAAATGCGCTTACAACCATGCCGCCCTAGCTCATTTGGTAGAGCAGCTGATTCGTAATCAGCAGGTGGCGAGTTCAAATCTCGCGGGCGGCTCCATAAAAAACAAGGGTTTATGTGAAGAAAAATCACATAAACCCCTTCTTTTTGCCCAAAATCAGGGTATAAATAGGGTATAAAAAATGTCTGCAACAACAGGAAACCGTTGCGGGCATTGCCCTAACAGGCCATCACTCACTCCGGCCCGACCTATCCGAAAAGGGGCGGGAGGCTTGCCACGCTTGCTTTCCCTGGCAGCGGAGCGAGCAAAAGAATGGTATCGCCATCCGCAGAAATGTCATGTGCTGAATAAAGGCAATCGGCAGACGCGATCCGAGCGCCGGGAAGCCTATCAGGTTATCATTGAAACCATGCTTTCCTTTCTGGACTTGGCTTCCCTGTGCCTTGGAACACCCACACTGGATAACGGTTTTGTGGACGTGGACATGAACGCCCTTGTATCCGCGTCAGGCATGAGCCAGCGCCGTTGTGAGCGGGCCATTGCCGATCTCAAGGAGGCCGGACTGGTGGAAGTCAGGCAGCCGCGCAAAATCAATGAGCATGGCGATTATGTGGGCTTGCGGGCCATCCGGGTAATACGGGAAGCGTTCTTTGAATTTCTCAACCTTGGCCCCATGCTCAAACAGGAGCGGGCCAGGGCCACGGAGAGATTGCGCCGTAAGGCCATGCGGGCGAACCGAAAATTGACGGATCTGATGCGCCGCGTTTCCCAAGGCTTGAAGGGGGCTTTCCGGCGTTCTCCGTATTCACGGCAAGCGCAGGAACGGCGAGATGCTGATGCACTGCGTTGGAATATGGCTTGCGCCAAATACTTGATAGCCGGGCTTACTGGTGATGAAGCTCGACGACGAGTAAACGCTGAACTTGGCTTTCCACCCGATTACAGCCCAGGACGCGCATAATGCGCGTAGGCCCGCCTATGGGCTTTTTCCGATTTATAGGCCATTTCCGGCCATTTTCAGCACAATAAAAATGCCTTTTCCCCTCAAAACGGCTTGGCGGGATCGCCCGACCAGCCTTTTACCCTGCTTTCAAAAAATAGGTGTCGCATAGTTGGCCCTTTGGTGTCGCCCATAAATCAAAAGGCAAAAATAAAAAGCAGAAATCGGAAGGAAGCCAGATTGATCGGATTTATCCTGCCCAGGCAAAAGCTCATACTGAAAATCAAAGTAAGACGCGCCTTTCGGCGCGACCATGAATAGGAAAAGGCAGCAATAGCGCCGCTTGTGCTTATATAAGGACACTTTGAGATATATAAGGAAATTTTAAGACATATAGATGCAGTGTAAAGATGCTTAGAGACACTTTGAGACAGTTAAGGACAGAGAGCGATAGATAAGGATATATAAGGAAACGTAAGGATATTATGTCCTTAAATGTATCTGCCGCTCTTTATCTGTGTTAAAATATGCTTTGTTTCGAGGGCAGGACAGATGAAGTAGGCCCACGCCTCTTCATGTCCTGCCCTGCGGGGCGGCTTATTCGCGT
>WRHT01000168.1 GCA_009783115.1 Desulfovibrionaceae bacterium
AGCTGGCGGTCTGTGAAAGCGGTACATAGGGCGGGTCGCAATACACCACATCGCCGGGCTTGAGGCTGGCAAAGATGGAGCGGAAGTCTGCCGCCACAAATTTCGTAGGCGTGGACTGCGTTTTACGATAAAAAGTCCGTAACTCTTCTAGGGGAAAATAGGGCTTTTTGTATTTGCCGAAGGGGACGTTAAAGCCGCCCTTGGAATTATAGCGAATCAGCCCGTTGAAAGCGTGGCGGTTGACATAGAGCAGCAGGGCGGCTCGCTCCCTAGTTTCGGCGGAGGCGTTCAGCTTGTCTCTGAGTGCCATGTAGCCGGTTCGCGTATTGTTTTCCGGCGTGAAGAACGAGGCGCAATATTGAATAAAATGTTCACCTTCCTGCTGAAGATGTCTATAGAGACTCATTAGGTCACTATTCAGATCGCAGATAAGCGCCTTGGGAAAATCGGCGTTTAGATAAACGGCGCATGAACCGGCGAAAGGCTCCACGAAACGCGTGCCCGGCGGCAATTCCCGAAGAATCTTGTCCAGAATGCGGTACTTACCGCCTGCCCACTTAAGGAAGGGTTTGTCATGCACAAAGACGCTCCCCATAATGCCTGATTACGGTTGACAGTATTCCAAAATCGCTTGAAGGACAAGGAGCATCCGTTTGGCAGCCCTCAGTTTGCAAATTATAACCAGCTATTGGGGTAAGTTGTAATTCAAACTGGGGCATTGTCCAAATTAGCCCCGGCCTTGATCCGGGAAGGGAACGATGCGCCGTTAGATCGCTTTAATCCGTTCAGCCGGAATGCCGGCCCAAATCCGATCGCCGCGGCAAGGCGTTCCAGGCGGCGACGGCTTCCTCCATCGACAGGGTCACGGCCCCGTCTTTGCACCAGGGGCCGCGGGTTCCGCAATGGGCGCAAAAACAATGGGTGCTGACGTAAACTTCGTGACGGTAGGTGGTATCCACCATAATGCAGGTCTGTTCGCAAGCCGGGTTGGGACAGGGTTTCAGTTCGTCAGGCATGGGCGGCCTTCCTTGTTAATTGCCGGCGCTGCCGGTAAATGAGCCTTCAGGATGGGGCAGGAGCAGGTAAATTTCTCCGGGACTGTTCAGGTAGCCGGCCAGGTGTTCGGCTTCCCGCCCCGCGCCGGTAAACCAGTCAATGCGCCGTCCGCGTATGGCCCCGCCCCGGTCCTGGGGCAGCCCCAGGGCCTGTATTTCGCCGGTGTGCGCGCCGCTTCGGTCGGGCAGGCGGACCTGGAAAAAGACCAGGCTGCCGTAGGGCAGCAGCGCCTGATCCGTGGCCAGGCTCACCCAGGGGGTGAGCAAACGGTTCATGCCGCCCACCGGCCCTTCATCCTCCAGGCGGAAGAAGACATAAGAAGGGTTGCTGTCCAGGAGTTCTTCCCGCAGTTCCGGGTGTTCCCGCAAAAAGGCGCGGATGCCCGGCATGCTGATCTCCTCGGGTTTCATGTGCCCCCGCTCGCGCAGCACCCGCCCGAGAGAGACGTAAGGATGTCCGTTTTTGCCGGCATACAGCGCATGCTTGACCCGCCCGTCCGGGAAGATCAGGCGCCCGGATCCCTGGATCTGCAGGTAAAAGGCGTCCACTTCGTCCTGGATCCAGGCCAGTTCCAACCCCCGGCCGGCCAGGACTTTTTCCCGGTCTATGCGGCGGCGGTCGTGGTATTGCGTGCCGGCCCGCAGATCCGGGGGCAGGGAGTACAGGGGTTGTCCGTACACCGGGCCTTCCTGGTAATCGGCCAGGATAGTGGGCTCATAGTAGCCGCTGAATCCGAAGTTCGGATCGAGGCGCAGCCAGATGAACTCTTCGGCCAGGAGTCCGGGGTTGATATCCAGGTAAGGCAGAATTTCCTTCAGGCGTAACAGGCCGGCGCGCATGCCCTCGCGGGTCAGGCGCAGTCCGGTTTTTCCCGGCAGCGCAAGGCTTTCTCCTTCCGGCCTGTTTTCCAGGTAGGACAGGCTCTGATCCAGGGTAAAGGCCAGGGCCTTCCAGTTTTCCAGGCCTTGGGGCAGGGGAGAGAGTCTTCCGGCAAGGGCGCGGGCCTGTTCGATGCTGAGTTCCCTGGCGCTCAGGCTGTCCAACACGGCATAGGGAGTTGAGCAGGCGGTCATGGCCAGGATCAGAAAGGCGGACAGGAGGAGGGAATTTTTACCGGGCATTTATTGCTACCTTTTGCCTGCAAGCTGGTATAAAAAGGCTTTCCAAACCGGAGAGCCGTTATGAAAGAATTTCCCAAGCAGGATTGCTGGCTGGCCCATCGCGTGTCTTACGGAGAGACCGACGGCATGGGTATTCTGTATAACGCCGAATACCTGCATATTTTTGAGCGTTCACGCAACGAATACCTGCGTCAGACCGGCATAACCTATAAAGAAGTGGAAGCCAAAGGATTTATGGCGCCGGTGCGCCAGGCCTTTTGCCGTTACCGCCGTCCCGTCCGCTATGACGACCTCATCTGGATCCGCGCCGGAATCGGCTCCTGCGGACGGGCCTCCTTCACCTTTGTCTACGAGATATATAGTGAAAACAAGGACTTGCTGCACGCCGAAGGTTCCACCGAACATGCTTTTGCCAACCATGAAGGCAGGCCTGTGGCCATGCCGGACTGGTTCAGGAAGATATGCGGGATCTGAGGGGCAACGACCCCCTGCTGCTCATTGATACCGGCGCCCTGGCGCGTAATTTCAGGATCCTGCGGCGTGGGCTTGCCCCGGCGAGCCGTCCCCTGCTCATGCCTGTACTAAAGAGTGATGCCTACGGGCACGGGTTGTCCCAGGCGGGCTTGGCCCTGGCCTTGGCCGGAGCCAGGGCCTTTTGCGCGGGCACGGTGGAAGAGGCGGCGAACTTGCGCCGGGAGTTGAACGCCGCGGGCTTTGCATCCGGGATCCGTATTCTGGCCCTGCTGGGCGCGGCTGGAGCCGAGGAGGCGGATCTGGCCCTGGCTGAAGATATCACTCTGTTGCTGCACAGGCCGGATCAGGCGCGGATCTGGAGCCGGCGGGCCGGACGCGCCGCCGTCCAGCTCCGGGTGGCCTTCAAGCTGAATAGCGGCATGAACCGCCTGGGCCTGGAGCGGAACGATCTTTTGGAACTCTTGCGGACCCTGAACCGCAACCTGAGCGCGGATTTGCTCTGCACCCACCTGGCTACGGCGGATCAGCCGGAAGAACTGGATTATGCCAGGGAACAGGCCCGGCTTTTCCTCTCGGTCTGGCGCGAGGCCAGGCAGTTGCGCCCCGGCCTTGCGGCTTCCCTGGGCAATAGCGCCGGTCTGCTGAACCTGCGGGGAATCCTTTCTCCGGAGGAGGCCGCATTGCCCCTGGCGCAGCGGCCGGGCATCGCCCTGTACGGGGTCAACCCCTTTCAGGGGAGCGAGCTGGAAAGTCTCGGCCACGGTCTGGTTCCGGCCATGAGTTTGCTGGCTCCGGTCCTGGATGTGCATGATCTAGCCCCCGGCAGCTCCATAGGCTACGGGCGGACCTTCAAAACCGGGCGGGATACCAGGGTGGCCGTGCTGCGCGG
>WRHT01000169.1 GCA_009783115.1 Desulfovibrionaceae bacterium
CCTTAAGCTGCGCTGCGTCTTGCCCACGGATGCGGAAGAAGCGCCCACCGCAAAAATTCCGCAGACCGCGGTTCAGGCGGACGCTCTCCGTCCCCTGCGCATTGTCCTGGCGGAAGACAACAAGGTCAGCTCTTATTTTCTTGAGGAAGTATTGCGCCAGGCCGGACACGACGTCGCGGCGGCCTGCAACGGCTTCGACGCCCTGGCGATCTTGCGGAGCGGTCCCGCGGATCTCGCCATCCTGGATATCCGCATGCCCGGCATGAACGGCCTGGAACTTACGGAACTCATCCGCAAGGGCGGCGCCGGCGTTGATCCGGAACTGCCGATCCTCAGCATTACCGCTTCCAGGAACAAAGAGGAGCAGGCCAGGCTCAGGGAGCTCAACGTGCGCGTCCAGGCGGAAAAACCCATCCGCGCCGGGCAGCTCCTGCAACTCGTGGAAAAAGCCTGCGGAAACAAGGATCCGCGAACGGCGCAAGCGGAAAAGGAACAGGTCTTCAATCAGGACGCGGCCCTGGAAAAGGTGGACGGCCAACACGCGCTGCTGCGCAAACTCATCGTAGTGCTGCTGGAGGAACTGCCGCATAAGGAGCAGGAGCTGGCGCAGGCCATGAAACAGAATAATCCGGACCAAGTCCATTGCCTGGCCCATGCCCTGAAAAACTCCGCCGCCATGCTCCAGCTTCAAGAGGTCCGGGCGGCCAGCGCGGCCCTGGAAAAAGCCGCCCTGGCCCGGGAGGACTGCCGGCTGGCCTGGCAGACCCTTGAACAAGCTCTGCCCGTGGCCAAGCAGGCCTTAACCTCGTATATAGACAGCCGGACGGACGCGCTATGACCAAACTGCTGGTGGTGGACGATGAGGCCCTGGTGCGCGCCCTGGCGCAAGAAGCGGCCGCCGGCCTCGGTCTTGAGACGCTGGGGGCGGGCACGCTGGAGGAAGGCCTGGCCCTGGGCTACGAGGGCGTGGATCTGGTGCTGCTGGACGTCCTGCTGCCGGACGGCAACGGGCTTGAACGCATCAAGGACTTCAGCCGCCTGCCGTCCCGCCCGGAGATCCTGATCATCAGCGGGCATGGAGACGGCAACGCCGTGGAAACCGCCTTGCGCTCCGGCGTCTATGAATTTCTCAGCAAACCGCTGAACGTCCAGGAACTGACCCAGGCCTTAAGCCAGCTCATGGCCTACCGCCTGGGCAAACCGCGCTCCCAGGAGACCTCCTCCCTGGCCCGCATGGGCATCATCGGCAACAGCCCCCAGCTTATGGCTACCCTCCAGTCGCTGGCGGAGGCCGCCGCCAGCCAGGTCAACGTGCTGCTCCTGGGCGAAACCGGGGTGGGCAAGGAACTCTTCGCGCACGCCCTGCATAAAAATAGCCAACAGGCCGCCAATTCCCTGGTGACCGTGGACTGCGCGGCCCTTCCCGCCAACCTGGTGGAAAGCCACCTGTTCGGACACGCCAAAGGAGCCTTCACCGGCGCGGATCGCAGCCGTGAAGGGCTGCTGGTGACCGCCCACAAGGGCACCCTGTTCCTGGATGAAGTGGGAGACCTGCCCTCGGTAATCCAGGGCAGCTTCCTGCGCGCCCTGGAATTGCGGCGCTTCCGGCCGGTAGGGGCCGTACGGGAGGTGGAAAGCCAGTTCCGGCTGGTGGCCGCGACCAACCGCGACCTGGAACAACTGGCGGCCCTGGATCTCTTCCGCAGCGACCTGCTGTTCCGGTTGCGCGGGCTAAGCATCCACATTCCCCCGCTGCGGGATCGCTCTGAAGACATTCCCACGCTGGCGCAACACGCGATCATGCGTTTTTGCGCGCAACACGCCATCCCCGTCAAGGAAATAACCGACGGCTGCCTAAACCTGCTGCTCAGTTACGTCTGGCCCGGCAATGTGCGCGAGCTCATCCACACCATGACCAGGGCCTGCATCGCCGCCGGACGCCAGGAGCGCATCTTTCCAGGACACCTGCCCACGGAGCTGCGGGTGGCCGTGGCCCGCCGCAAAATCGGCAGCGGGACGCCAGCCTCCTTTCAAGGGCAGGACTTCCCTTCCTTCGCGGATATGCCCAGCCTGCGCGAATGGAAAACCCGCGCCGAACGCATGTATGTGGAACAGATCCTGAAGTACTGCCAGGGTGACCTGCGCAAGGCCGCGGACCTGGCCGGACTTTCGCGGGGACACATGTATGAGCTGCTGAAAAAACACGGCATCCACAGGGAATAACCCCGCGCCCCGCAGGGCTTATGCCTTAAAGACCCCTGGATTTCGCACCCGGATCAAATCTTCTTCCAGCAGACGCTCGGCTATCTGCACCGCGTTCAAGGCCGCGCCCTTGAGCAGGTTGTCGGCCACCACCCAGAGATTCAGGCCGTTTTCAATACTCTCGTCCTCCCGGATGCGCCCCACGAACACCTCGCCCTGTCCGGCGGCCAGGACAGGCATGGGATAGATCTTCATGTCCGGGTTATCCAGCACCCGCACGCCCGGAGCCTGGCTGAGAACAGCCCTCGCTTCCCTGGCGCTGATCTTTTTCCTGGTCTCAATGTTCACGGCCTCGGAATGGCCGTAAAACACCGGAACCCGCACCGTGGTCGCGGTGACCTTGATGGAGGGGTCTCCCATGATTTTTACGGTTTCCATGGTCATTTTCATCTCTTCCTTGGTATAGCCGTTCGGCAGGAAGACATCGATGTGGGGCAGGCAGTTGAAGGCGATGCGGTGGGGATAAACCTTGGCCTCCGGCTCCTGCATGTTGAACATCTGGCGCACCTGCATCTCCAGTTCCTCAACGGCCTTCTGCCCGGTCCCGGACACCGCCTGGTAGGTGGACACCACCACCCGGACGATGGAAGCCGCGTCATGCAGGGGCTTCAAGGCCACCACCATCTGGATGGTGGAACAGTTAGGGTTGGCGATGATCCCTTGATGTCCCCGCAACGCACCGGCATTGACCTCCGGCACCACCAGCGGACAACGCTCGTCCATGCGCCAGGCGCTGGAATTGTCCACCACCACGCAGCCGGCGGCCACGGCCAGGGGAGCGAATTCCAGGGCGCGATCCCCCCCGGCGGCGAAAAGGGCCAGATTGACCCCCAGGAAGGAATCCCTGGCAAGTTCCCGCACATTCAGCTCCCCGTCCCCAAAAGGAATCCTGTTGCCGACGGAACGCGCGGAGGCAAAAGCCAGCACCTCATCCGCCGGAAAATTCCTCTCTTCCAAGGTTTTAAGCATGGCGCGGCCCACCGCGCCGGTTGCCCCGACCACCGCTACCGTAAATCCAGAAGAATTACTGCCCATCACTCACTCCTTAAAACAATGACAAATTCTCTTGGCTTTTCCATTCAATGAAGTTATGACTCCTGTCAATATTTGTGAAAAGTTTAACCGAGACGGAGATCCGTCCAAAGGAAGCACGCATGTCTCGCCCCGTGTTCGCGGAAGAACGCTGTAAAGGATGTATGCTTTGCGCCAGCGTATGCCCCCAGAAGATCCTCGCGATCTCCTCCAGGTATAACCCGCAAGGCTATCTTGTGG
>WRHT01000170.1 GCA_009783115.1 Desulfovibrionaceae bacterium
TAAACAGCTTTATGCCCGGCGGCGGCTACTGCCCCGGCGAGCTGCAAAAGCAAGGTGGATTTTCCGATGCCTGGCTCTCCACCCAGCAAAATGGCCGAACCTGGGGTGAGGCCGCCGCCCAGCAGCCTGTCCAACGCGGACAACCCGCTGCTCAAGGAACGGGAAAGCAAATCCGGGGCGTCGGCCAAACGGGTAAGTTTCTGCGATGCAAGACATTTGCCCGGTTTAAGCCTATGCTGGGCGGAAGGCGCAAAAGCGCTGAGGGCTAAAGTGTTCCAGGCTCCACAGAAGGAGCACTGCCCCTTCCATTGGCTGGATTGTCCGCCACAGACGGAACAGATATAAGTTTCACGCGTCTTGACCATGACCCAGCAACGGGCGACCGCGCATTATCTTCTGGGAGACGCCATATTGACGTCAGGCGGATCGTATACGTCCGCCACCATGACGGAATACTCCGCCATGGCCGATGGCGGATAAACAAACACCACCATAAAGGGCACGTCTTTTCCCGGCAAAATGTTGATGTTATTGGCCAACATCATGAAATTATCCGCCAGGGCCGCGTCCAGTTCCCGTTTACCGAGAATTTCCAACTGCATATCCGTCAGCACGATGCCGCAGTTTTGCTGTTGCACCGCCAGCACTTTGCCTTCTTTGTCAAGCAGGGAGGCTTCTACCCGGATCTTTTCCTTGGGGGTATTGAAGTTGTTTCGCACCGAGCCGGTAATGACCACCAATGAACCCAGTTTTACATTCTGCACATAACGATGCCGGACATCCACCAGCAAAAGATCACGCACCTTGTCCACGTCCGCGATACGGGACGCCACCGGATCTACGGCCTCTCCTCCGGTAAAAATCTTGTCCTTAAAAAAATAAAGATAAACGCCCAGACCTATACCAAGTAGTAAAACCAGCAATAAAAAGGCAAGCAGGGCCTTTTTGACTGCCCCGCCGGATTCCTTGACTGCCCTGCCGGATTCCTTGGCGGTCCTGGGGGGGACAGAGACGTTTTCACTCCCCCAATCCTCCGGCTCGTCTTTGTCCAATGATCGCTCATCCCCAGTTTCATCAGAAACCGGGGCCACGAGCACGAAATAATGCGAACAGACCGAACAATGGGCTTTATGTCCGGGCAGGTAGCGATCATCGGCCAAGCTAAACTGGGTATGGCAATTGGGGCAGGTGATAACCATGTAAAAATCCTTACGCTATGTCCTGCGCCTTCCTAACATGAAGCGCGTCCTTTGTAAAACCGTCCCGGTCATTCCAACTCCAGAAGGCGGATATCCGGCAATTCACGGTATTTTTCCGCATAATCCAGGCCATAGCCCACAATAAAGCCGGAAGTGATGGAAAAACCGGCCCAGTCCACGACCACGCTTCTTTCCCGGCGTTCTGACTTATCCACCAGCGCGGCCAAACGCAGGCTGGCCGCGCCTCTGGCCGCAAGCTGCTTGAACAGGAAGTCCATGCTGTGCCCTGTGTCCACAATATCTTCCACAACCAGCACATGCTCTCCGTTCAAAGACAATTCCACATCCTTGGTGAAAAAAATCCGCCCATCACGATCTTTTTTTCTGCCGTAACTGGCAATGCGCACAAAATCCAAACATGTCTCCAGGCGGATCTGTCTCACCAAATCGGAAAAAAAAATGAACGCGCCCTTGAGCACGCAAATCACCACCAACCGCTGCCCGGCATAAACCCCATTGATCTCTTCGGCCAGTTCCACGACCCTGGAGGCAATCGCCTCCCGGCTGAAAAGCGTCCGGCCGGGCTTCCCTACGCCATTCATAAATCCGCCAGCATCGCGGTTTCGTCGCAATCCGGAAATTTGGCGCAATGGATGCAGTCGGCCCAGATTTTGTTGGGCAACACGTCTTTTTCCACAACCCGGTATCCCAGTTTGCCAAAAAATTCCGTCTGGTAAGTCAGGGTAAAAACCCGTGGAATACGCATATTCGCGGCTTCCTCCATACAGGCCTCCGCCAGACGCCTGCCATGTCCCTGGCGACGAAGTTCCTGGCGCACCGCCAGAGAACGAATTTCGGCAATATCCTCCCAGACCACGGCCAAGGCGCAACACCCGTGAATTTCTCCGGTCTTGTCATGCAACACGTAAAATTCCCGCACATGACGGTATAAATCCACCAGGGGACGCGGAAGCAAAAGCCCGTCGCCGGCCAATTTCATAAGTATCTGGTGCAGGCTCCGGACATCCGAGGTACAAGCCTTGCGTAACCGCAAATCAGGCATTTTTCATTCTCCGGAGGAACCAGCTTCGTTCAGAAGATTTCTAAGAATAGCCTCTGAAGGAAGGCCCACTATGCTCTCTATTAGAGTTCCCCCCCGATCAAAGACGAACAAGTGCGGAATGGCATCCACGCCCATGCTTCTGAAGAGCCCCGATGAACCGCTGTAAACAGGAAAATTTACCGCATGCTTTTCCAAAAACCGCTTCAGGAGGCCAAGATCTTCATCCGCGCTGATACCGGCGATAAAGACATCCTCTTCAGGCAAATCCTTTCTTAAGCCCACCAATAAAGGAATTTCCTCCCTACATGGCGGACACCAGGAGGCAAAAACCGTGATCACCGTGACCTTGCCCGCGCCCTGCCGCAAAACCAGGTTGGACAAATCCTTTGGTCCAAGGCTGATTATTTTTCCAGCAAATTCCACCGGGCTTTTTTCAGGCGAACTGGACAGAAGAGACGGCCCCTCCCCCCGGGTCGCCCACAAAAGACTCCCCCAAAAAAACAAAACCACGGCCATACTGAGCAAAAATTTTTTTGTGCGCATATTCCCAACCTATTCTCCGGCCAAATCCGCCGCCACCCGCACCGCTTCCACCGCATCCCCGGCGTAGCCGTGGGCGCCGATGCTCTTGGCAAAATCCCTAGTCACCACCGCGCCGCCCACCAACACCTTGATATGTTCTATTTGGCGTTTTTTCAACAAATCCAAGGTATCCCGCATACGCACCATAGTAGTGGTCATCAGGGCGGAAAGGCCAATAAGTCCCGCCCCCCGCTCCAGGGCATGGTTCACAATGTCCTCGGCCTTGATGTCTTTACCCAGATCCAGCACCTCAAAACCATGATTTTCCAGCATCAGGCTGACGATATTCTTGCCGATGTCATGAATATCGCCTTCCACGGTGGCCATGACTATTTTGTTCCTGCGCTTTCCTGAAGATTCCGCCTCCAGCAGAGGGCGTAAACGGGCAAAGGCGGTCTGCATGGCCTCAGCCGAACGCAAAAGCTGCGGCAAAAAATATTCCTTGCGCCCAAAACGCCGGCCCACCTCGGTAATGGCCGGTATGAGCCGTTTATTGACAATATCCAGCGGGGATTCCCCTTCGGCCAGGGCCTTGTCCACCAAAGGCAAAATTTCTTCACGCGCGCCGGAGATGACGGCTTGTTCCGGGGTCAGAAGAACCGCGTTTTCCCTGGGGCGAACTATGGAAGCCCCCGGATCGCTCGTTGGAAGCCATTCCGCGTA
>WRHT01000171.1 GCA_009783115.1 Desulfovibrionaceae bacterium
CGAGCAGGTCGAGGAGCTTTCCGGCGGACACATCCGCCGTTCGCTCATGCTGGCCGCGCTTTCCATAAGCATTGCCTGCGCGGTGGCCCTGGGCATGATCCGGGTGGTCACGGGGCTGAGCATCTGGTATATCCTCATACCCGGTTATGCCCTGGCCCTGGGGCTGACTTTTTTCAGCCCGCGCCTGTTCACGGCCGTGGCCTTTGACTCCGGCGGAGTGGCTTCTGGCCCCATGTCTTCGACCTTTGTGCTCTCGCTGGCCTTGGGGGCCTCTTTCGGGGCGGGCGGGAACCCGGCCACGGACGCCTTCGGCATGATCGCCATGATCGCCATGGCCCCGCTGATCACCATCCAGCTCCTGGGGCTGATCTTCAAGTCCAAGGCGAAGAAACTGGGGGAAATGAGCGGGAGGCGGAACGGGGAACCGGGGAACGTGTCGGACTCATGATCCTTCCCGGCTGAAGCTGATGCCTTCCGTTTCCAGGCGGGCGTTTTTGCGGCCTGGAAACTGGAAGATGGCGCCGGTCTTCTTTTTTTGCCAGGCCCGATCCAGGGCCAGGAGGTTGTTCAGCAAGGGCTGCCCCGGACCCAGGGCTTCCAGCCGGGCCTTGTACAGGCGCAGGCGCAGGGCCTTATCCAGGCCGCGCAGCAGGGAAGAGGGGAGCAGGGTCTGCTCTCCTGGATGGGGGAGCAGGTGGGGGGCCAGGATCCCTTGGAAATATTCAGCGTCCAGTCCGGCCAGGCGGCGCAGCCCGGCCGCCGTTTCCAGGAAGGACGGGTTTTCGCGCAGGAAGAGGGGCAGGATTTCCGCCCGCACCCGGTTGCGCAAAAATGCCGTATCCCGGTTCAGGGGATCTTCGATCCAGTCTAGCCCCAAGCCGCGCAGAAAGGCTTCGATCTTCGTCCGCTCCGTAAAGAGCAGGGGACGGAGCAGGCGTTCCTTCCGATTCAGTGCGGCCATGCCGCCCAGGGCCGGCCAGCCTCCGCCGCGGATGAGCCGCATGAGAATATCTTCGGCCAAATCGTTCAACTGGTGGGCGTAGACGATCCAGCGTTCCGGAGCGGCGTCCCGCAGGGAGCGCAAAAAATCCAGGCGGGCTGCGCGGCCGGCCTCTTCCTTGCCGATTTTCCTATCCTCGGCCAAGGCGGCCACCGCGACTCTCCGGTTATGGCAGATCAGGCCGTGATGTTGGGCCAGATCCAGGGCGGCTTGGAGATCTTGGCGCGAATCCGGGCGCAGGGCGTGGTCCAGGTGGGCCAGGGACAGGGTGAAGCCCAGGCGCGGGGCCAAGGCCAGGAGAACATAAAAGAGGGCGCTGGAATCCGCCCCCCCGGAGTAGGCCAGGATCAGCTCCAGCCCGGCCAGGTTCAGGCCGCATTCTTCCACGACGAAACGCTCGATCTCCAGGCAGAAGCGGGCCTCCGGCGCGGGCATCCGGTTCAGGGCGAAAGGAGTCCGCTGCATGGCGTCCGGCGCGGCGGCATAGCGCTTCATTACAGGATATAGCGGTTCAGATCCTGGTCCGCGCGCACATCTTTGAGCTGGGAGCAGACGTAGTTTTTGTCCACCGTGATAACCGCCCCCTGCATGTCCGGGGCGTTGAAAGAGAGCTCGGCCAGGATTTTTTCCATGATGGTGTAAAGCCTCCGCGCCCCGATATTTTCCGTCTGCCGGTTGACCGTTTCGGCAAAGGAGGCGATTTCCTCCAGGGCCTCCGGATGAAACTCCAGGGTCACGCCTTCCGCGCCCAGCAAGGCCGAGTACTGGCGGGTCAAGGCATTGCGCGGCTCGGTCAGGATGCGCAGAAAATCCTCTTTGGTCAGGGCCTTGAGTTCCACTCGCAGGGGGAAACGGCCCTGTAGCTCCGGCATGAGGTCCGAGGGTTTGCTCAGGTGGAAGGCTCCGGCGGCGATGAACAGGATATGGTCCGTGCGCACGGATCCGTACTTGGTGCTGACCACGCTCCCTTCCACGATGGGCAGGATGTCGCGCTGCACGCCCTGGCGTGAGACATCGCCTCCGCCACGGCGGCTGTCTTCCGGGCTGGCGATCTTGTCAATTTCGTCCAGAAAGACAATGCCGGTCTGTTCGACCCTTTCCCTGGCCAAATCCACCACCTTGTCCTGGTCAATGAGCTGGTCGCTTTCTTCCTGCAGGAGAATTTCATAGGCGTCTCTGACCCGCAGGGTACGGCGCTTGCGCTGGGGCGGGAACATCTTGCCGAACATGTCCTTGATCTGGCTGCCGGCCTGTTCCATGCCCGGCAACCCCATCCCCATGAATTCGATTTGCGGTCCCTGGGTTTCCACCTCCATGCTGACTTCCCGCTCGTTGAGCTTGCCCTGGCGCCAGAGCTGGCGCATTTTCTCCCGGGTGTCGCTCATGGAGGCGGCGGCGTCCTGGGCGTCCTGGCGGGGAGCGCCGCCCGGCAAGAGCAGGTCCAGCAGGCGGTTTTCCGCCTTTTGTTCGGCCTGCCCGCGCACCAGGTCGTTTTGTTCCGAACGCGCCATGTTGACCCCGATTTCCATGAGATCGCGGATCATTGATTCCACGTCCCGCCCCACATAGCCCACCTCGGTGTACTTGGTGGCCTCTACCTTGATGAAGGGAGAGGCGCAGAGCTTGGCCAGGCGGCGGGCGATTTCCGTTTTTCCTACCCCGGTGGGTCCGATCATGATGATGTTTTTGGGGGCGACCTCGTCGCGCAGGTCCTCCGGCAGCTGCTGGCGGCGCCAGCGGTTGCGCATGGCGATGGCCACCATGCGCTTGGCGTCATCCTGGCCGATGATGTATTTGTTCAATTCCGCGACGATCTGCCGGGGGGTGAGGGTCATGCTCATGGACGCGTTTCCTGCGGGTTACTTGCCGGCAATGCTGACAATAAAGGTGTTGCCGCCCCGGTTGATCTGCAGGATGATCGCCCCTTGCTTCTGCAAGAGGGCGTTTACCTCTTTGTTGAATTCATCCACGCTGCCCACCGGCTTGCGCCCGATGCCCAGGATCACGTCGCCGCGCTTTATCCCGGCCTTGCCCCCCAGTTTTTCCGGGTCCACCTGGATCACCAGGAGTCCTTGCTTGGGGGTCATGCGCAGGTGCGAGGCTTCCTGTTCGTTCAGGGGGCGGATTTGCAGTCCCAGGCTGGAAGAATCCGAGGCATTGTTTTCCGATCCCGGAGCGCTGGAATCCGCCAGGTTGAGATCGCGTTGTACCAGTTTGATTTTAAAGGTCATGGCCTTGCCGTCGCGCCAGACGGAGGCGTTGACCGTATCGCCCGGCTTACGGCGCATGATGGTCTGTTGCAGCTCTTCCGGGTTGCGGATTTCCTGGTCGTCAATTTTCAGGATCACATCCCCTGGCTCTATGCCGGCCTGGGCCGCTGGCTGGTTGGGAATACCCCCGCCGATGAGCGCGCCTTTGGCCTCGGGCAGACCCAGGGCCGTGGCCGTGGCCGCGTCTACTGTCTGGATAGTCACGTCCAGCCAGCCGCGGGTGACCTTGCGGTCG
>WRHT01000172.1 GCA_009783115.1 Desulfovibrionaceae bacterium
GGCTGGACCGGCTGCCCCCGGAAAAAACGCTGGTGGCGGTCATTTCCAAGTCCGGCGGCACCATTGAAACCATGGCCCAGTATTTCGTGGTGCGGGACTGGCTGATGGGCAAACTGGGACAGGACTGGAGCAAGCAGGTGCTGGTGGTCACCGACGCCAAGCAGGGGCCGTTGCGCCGGGAGGCGGAAGAGAAAAAACTTGTTTCCCTGCCGGTGCCGGATCAACTGGGCGGGCGTTTCTCCGTGCTTTCGGCCGTGGGGATGGCCCCGGCCCATTTTTGCGGCCTGGACTGGCAGGGCCTTATGGACGGCGCGGCCTCCCTGTTCCGCCCCCTGGCCGCTAACCCGGAAAGCCTGGAGACGCACCCGGCCTGGCGTCTGGCCTTCTGGGCCAAAACCCTGCTGGCGCACAAGTACAGCCAGATGATCTTCTTCACCTATATTCCGGCCTGGGCCTGTTTCGGGCAATGGTTCGCCCAGCTCTGGGCCGAAAGCTTGGGCAAGTCCGGCCAGGGGTCCATGCCCCTGCCGGCCACCGGGGTCACGGACCAGCATTCCCTGCAACAGATGTTTCTGGACGGCCCCAAAGACAAGGCCTGCCTCTTCCTGGAGGGGCGGGGGCTGCCGCGCGGACCGCGCTTCAGCGGCGACACTCCGGAGGAATGGGCCTATCTGCGCGGCCGGCGCTTCGGCGATGTGCTGGAGGCGGAGACCTTGGGCGCCCTGGGGGCCTTTGCCGCCCATGATCTCCCTCTGCTCAGGATGAGCCTGGAGGATCCCGGAACGCGGGAGGCTGGACGGCTGATGGCCCTCCTGGAACTGGCCACCCTGTTCACCGGCTGGCTGCTGGGCATCAACCCCCTGGATCAGCCGGCGGTGGAATACGGCAAACGCCTGGCCAACGCCCGCCTGGGCGCGTCCGGATATACCCAGGAAGAACATGACCTGCGGGAGTTTTTAGCCACTCCCGACGAAATTCAGGAGTTTTGAGCGCGTGGGCCGCCCCGCGCCCCTTCACGCCCCGGTCCCGGCCGGGGGCGCTCCAGCCCCGGCCGGGGAAAATCCTCTGGAATTTACAAAAAACACGGCCCTGGATCCTTCCAAGACGCTTTTTCGCTATCTGCCCTGGATTTCTCTGCTGCTGATCTTCGGCCTGGCGATTTTTCTCTCCATCATAATCGGGGATCGCGCCCGCGGTTTCATCCTTTCCAAACAATATGCCTTTGCCTCCCTGCTGGCGGAAAATCTCAACCACCAAATCTACCGCCGCTTTATAATGCCCACCCTGGTCGGCTTCGGGCAGGTGGATTTGAGCCGGCAGGAACAGCATGAACGCCTGGATCAGCTTGTCGAACAGGCCATTCATGGGTTGAATGTGTTGGAACTGAACATCTTTGACCAAAGCGGGCTGATCGCCTATTCCACCAATGAAAAGCTCACGGGACGCGACGGCCTGGCCTCGCCGGCGGTGCATCTGGCCATGGGCGGCGCGAATACGTTGTTCAATCTGGATATAAAAGTCAGTCCCTGGCAGGTTTTCTTTAATCCCAACCTGGAAGAAGGGAATATCATCCTGCGCGCCACCCATTCCCTGCGGGCGGAAAGCCGCCTGGTTCCCGGCGCGGCGGCGGACTCTTCCATGCCGGTGCTGGGCGTGCTGGAATTCCGGCAGGACATCACCAATGACCTGTTGAGCGTGCGGGGGTTCCAATGGAGCATCATCGGCATCACCCTGGTTTCCTGCGGGCTTATCTTCTCCCTGCTCTTCGCTTTTCTGCGCCGGGCCGAACAGGCTTTGGCCGCCAGGGTTGAAGAAAGGGACCGCTTGCAGACCAGGCTGCACCAGAATGAAAAACTGGCCGGCATGGGCCGGGTCATGGCCGGCATCGCCCACGAAATCCGCAATCCTCTGGGGATCATCCGTTCCAGCGCCGAACTGCTCCTGCGCAGGATACGGAACGAAGAGGAGAAAAATTCCAGCCCCCTCAGCCTGGACATCCTGCAAGCCATCCACGACGAGAGTCTACGGCTCTCCAAGACCATGAATGATTTCCTGGACTACGCGAGTCCCCGCGCCCCGCGCCAGGAAGGCGTGGATTTGGGCGAAGTGATGGATCAGGCCGCCGCCTTCATGCGCTCTGAATTTGAACGCGGAGGCATCCGTTTAATCTGGCCGGCCCCGGAAAAAGATCTTCTGCGAACCCTGGGCGACAAAGATCTGCTTTACCGGGCCGTTTACAACCTGCTCAGCAACGCTATTCAGGCCCTGGAAGGAAGGACGGACGGAGAAATCCGCATGGAAGCCGGACGGACGGACAAAGAAATCCGTCTGCGCATCCAGGATAACGGTCCGGGCTTTGCCCTGCGGGACCGCCGCAGCTACCTGGAACCATTTTTCACCACCAAGACCGGCGGATCCGGCCTGGGACTGACCCTGGTGGAAAGCATCATCAGAAGCCACCACGGCCGCCTGGAACTGGACAACGCCGATTCCGGCGGCGCCCTGGTGACAATCTTTTTCCCCGCGGCCGGGTAATATTATGGGCGAACAAGCGCATATACTGATTCTGGATGACGAGCGCAACTACCTGCTGGTCTTGCGGGCCATCCTGGAGGACGCTGGCTACAAGACCACCGGGCTGGATGATCCGGAAAACGCCCTGGCCTTCCTGGAGGAATCAGAGGTGGACGTCCTGATCACGGATATGAAAATGCCCCGGCTTTCCGGCCTGGAAGTGCTCTCCCGGGTGAAAAAAAACTTCCCGCATCTGCCGGTGCTGGTGATGACCGCCTTCGGCAGCATTGAAAGCGCGGTGGAGGTCATGAAACTCGGGGCCTTTGACTATATCACCAAGCCTTTTGCCAACGACGAGCTGCTGCTCTCGGTACAGAACGCGGTCAGCCTGGCCAGGGCGCATCTGCGTTACCGCCTGCTCTATGAAAATATGCGGGAACGCTTTGACCCGCAACAGATCATCATCGGCAAAAGCAAGGGCATCCAGGAGGTATTCGCCCTGGTGGATCGGGCCGCTCCCAGCCGGAGCAACGTGTTGATCACCGGCGAAAGCGGCACCGGCAAAGAACTTATCGCCAGGGCCATCCACCTGGGATCGCCGCGCCAGGGCGGCCCCTTCATCAGCGTAAACTGCATGGCCCTGAACCCCAGCCTTCTGGAAAGCGAGCTTTTCGGCCATGAAAAAGGATCTTTCACCGGCGCGGTGGCCATGCGCCGCGGACGCTTTGAACTGGCCCACAACGGCACTCTCTTTCTGGATGAGATCGGCGAACTCTCGCCTGACCTCCAGGTCAAGCTCCTGCGGGTCTTGCAGGAGCGCAAGCTTGAACGGGTTGGCGGAAGCGAGGAAATATCCGTGGACATACGCATCGTGGCCGCCAGCAACAAGGATTTGCTCAAGGAGGCGGAAAACAAAAACTTCCGCGAGGATCTTTACTACCGCCTGAACGTCGTGCATATCCACCTGCCCGCCCT
>WRHT01000173.1 GCA_009783115.1 Desulfovibrionaceae bacterium
GGGAGCGCTGTACCATACTGTAGTCGCGCCGGTTTCGCCGGTTTCCGGGTCGCTGACCTTGGTCAGGGTATTGCCCTGGGAAATGACCCGCATGCCGAGCATGGCCGCTGCGCTGGTCAGTTGATCCCGATCATAGGCCTCGTTGATCTTGTTGATGCCCTTGCCGATGTTCTGCAGTTCCTCCACCGAGGTGAACTGGGCGAGCTGGGCGATAAATTCTTTGTCTTCCACCGGATTCAAAGGATCCTGGTGGGTAAGCTGGGCTACCAGGAGCTTGAGGAACATGTCCTTGTCCGCTTCGGTCCGGCTGGTGGCGCCCTGGCTCGCGTTATCGGCCTGGTTCAGGATGCTGTTCAGGGAAGTGGTGCTCATATTCACGCTCTTATGCGATTAGGTGCAGCCCGGAAGCGGAATTACTTTCCGGTTGTCCTTCATTTTGCACACTCTGTGCCAAGGCTTCCCTTTCCCGGTTTCTAAACTGGGCCAGCCGTATAAAGCCGGCCTGTTCCCGCAGTTCCTGCTGCTGGTTATGCTGTTCGGTTCCGTTCCATTGTTCGGTCCCGGCGTGGTTTTGGGTCCTGGTTTCCACTTCCAGGCTGCTGACCTTGAAGCCTTGTTCTTCCAGGCTGGCCTTGAGCTGGCTGAGCTGCTCGCTGATCACCTGGGTAGTGGCGGTATTTTCCGTGCGGATGACCGCTTTGATTTCGCCTTGGGCCATGGTCAGGCTGAGAGTGAGTTTGCCGAGTTCCGGCGGGTCCAGGCGGAGGATGATTTGCTTGGATCCGTCCGCCAGGCTGCGGATTAATCCTTTTTCCACCTGCTGGAAAATTTGTTCCTGGTGTTGGAAAATTTTTGCCGCTTTGGGTTCGGCGGCAGAATTTTCCGCTTGTCCAAGGAGGCTGAAGGGGGTTTCCAGCGGAGATTCGCCGTTTTTTACGTGCGTGGCCGTGCGGGTTTCCACAGCTTCCGGCGAGGAACCGGCGCCCGGCGTCTTGATCTCCATGGGCTTTTTTTCCGTCCGGACGTTTTCCATGGACGGGTCTTTTTCCATGCTGCCGCCTTCCATATCTGTTTCCCGGAGAACCTGGGCGGTTTTGGAAGCCGTTCGCGGCTGCGCCGAGGAATTAACCGGGGATTGGACGGCTTCTTTCTCCACGCGTGGCGCTGATTTGCCTTCACCAGCTTTGCCGGGGGCGGCCTGTTCTTCGTTTACCTTCTTGGCTGCCGTCAAGGGCTGGGGTTCTTTTTTCCGGCGCTGCGCGTTCTTATCTGTCCCTGGTTCGCGAGGAATTTCAACAGCTTGGTGTATGATCGCGGACAGGGGCCGGGCTTCGCTTTCCAGGCGCGGCACGAACCTGCCTTCCGCCTGGTTCGGGCCGGAGTTTTTTGCCGTCTGGGCCACGGAAGCCCTCTGAGGCTGGGCGTTTTCCACGGGCAGCGGGTTCAGGTTTTTATTTTCCTGGAGGCTCATGGGTCTGGTCTGCCCTGTCCGGGACGCGCCTGGCGCGCTTTCCCGCAAAGGCCGCGCCTCTTCCGCCTCCAGCCTGGCAAGGATGGAACGGCGGCGGATTAAATTGTTGCCCTTGGAAGTGCCTTCTCGGTCTTCTTTCAAAGCGGTGGCCGCCTCGCGGGCAAGGATTTCCAGGAGTTCGGCCTGGCGGCCGCTTTTATTGTCCGCGCTTGGGGCTTCCAGGGACATATTTTTCTTTTCAAACATCTCTCTGACAGCAGGGGCCAATTTTTCCAGCAAATGGACGAGGCCCGCTTCCTGCCGGCTTTTTTCCGCCAGGGCCGGTCCGAAGATCCGGTTGAAATCCTTTTGATCCAGGCGCAGTTCTTTTTCTTCGCCAAAGCTTCCCAGAATTTGGAGCAGGTTTGCCCCGGAGAGGTCCGCGGCTCGGCAAAGCAGGGCGGCTTCTTCCTTGTTCAGGGCGGCTTTTGTGTCCGTATCCGGGGCAGGGATAAGCTGGCGCAAGCTCTGGAGGATTTTTTGGCCTTCTCCGTTGGAGACGCTTTCCCGCAGCCCCTTGATTTCTTCCTGGGACATCCCCAGGCGGCTGAACAGGCCGGCCAGGGCCAAACTTTCCTGTTCGTTCAGGTCCGGACTTTTACGCGCGGCCAATTCCTTGATCGCTCCCAGCATATTGCCAACCGTCGGGGCATAGGCCAGGGCGTTCAGGCTGTTCATGAACTGATCCAGGGTCTGGGCCGGAACCCCGTTCTTATCCAGTTTGTCCTTGAGAAAATTTAGATCCGCGCTTTTGATCCCGGCGTTATCGTCGCGCACGGAACGAAAGCCGGGAGGCAGGCCGGGGTTGTTGTCCTGATTGAATTCAGCGAGCTTGGAGAAAATTTTTTCGAAGTTCAGGGCATCGGTATTGCCTTGGGCGGGAATGGCGGCCGGTTCTATGGAAAAAGCCGCCGCACCGGGCATGGCCTGGGCGGTGGCGGATGTAAAGTCGGAAAAAATACCAGGAAAAAATTGCATGGTTTATCTCCTTGACGGCTTTTATTCAATGATTGTGCCAAGTGTTTCGTTCACGCCTTCGTCCCCGCCGGCCGGAACTTTTCCGGGTGCGGGCGGGGCTTGCAATCCGGTTGGCGGTGGCATAAACTTCCCAGGTTGTTCACCGGGAGCCTTGCGGATTCTGCCCGTGATGCGGTTCCGGCAAAAGGCGGGGCGTGTATGGCCGCATGGGGCGGCGGAATTAGAAGTGTATCGGAGGATTCATGGATTACGTGCAACGCGTTTTGGAAACCCAGGCCAAATATAAACAGTCGCAGCCGGAGTTCTATCAGGCCGTGGCGGAGGTGTTCAATTCCCTCAAGCCCTTGTTGAACAGGGATAATTCTTATGCCAGGCACAAAATCCTTGAACGGATGCTGATTCCTGAGAGGCTGATCCGCTTCCGGGTGGTATGGGTGGACGCCAAGGATGAAATTCAGGTGAACACCGGGTACCGGGTGCAATTCAATAGCGCCGTGGGACCGTACAAGGGGGGGATACGCTTTCATCCATCGGTCAATACCAGTATCATCAAGTTTCTGGGCTTTGAGCAGGTTTTCAAGAATTCGTTGACCGGCCTGGCCATCGGCGGCGGCAAGGGCGGATCGGATTTTAATCCCAAAGGCAGGTCTGATAACGAGATTATGCGTTTTTGCCAGGCCTTTATGACCGAATTGTTCCGCTATGTGGGGGCCACCGTGGACGTGCCGGCCGGCGATGTGGGAGTGGGCGCGCGTGAAGTAGGCTATCTTTACGGGCAGTATAAACGCATCACCGCTCGTCATGAAGGGGTGTTGACCGGCAAGGGCATCCATTACGGCGGTTCTTTGGCCCGTAAAGAAGCCACCGGTTACGGAGCGGTGTATTTCGCCCAGAACATGCTGGCCGCGCGCGGCGAATCTCTTGAAGGGCAGGTTTGCACGGTTTCCGGCGCGGGCAACGTGGCCATTTACACGGTGGATAAACTGT
>WRHT01000174.1 GCA_009783115.1 Desulfovibrionaceae bacterium
CTCCTCATTTCCATCTCGGCGGGCATCCTGATCACCCGCACCGGAGGCGAGAGCGCCGGAGGCTTGGGCGGCCAGGTGGGCACGCAGCTCTTTTCCCAACCCAAGGCCCTAGCCCTAGCCGGATGCCTGGTGGCCTTGATGGCCGTCATACCGGGCTTCCCCAAACCCCAGCTCATTACGCTGGGCGCCATTATTTGCGGCGTGGGTTACATGCTTTTACGCATAAACCGGGAACAGCCTGTTCAGGACAGCCGGGAAGAGCTTTCCCTCACCCTGGCTCCCCAGGCCGGGGCCAAGGCCGCCCCCCGCGGCAAGCCGGGCGAGGATTTTGCCCCTACCGTGCCAATTCTATTGGATATCTCCCCCGAGATGGGCGCGTCGCTGAGCTATGACGTCCTGAATGAAGAGCTGCTTTCTTTACGTCGAGCCTTGTATTTTGACCTGGGAGTGCCCTTTCCCGGCATCAATCTGCGCAACAACGATTCATTGTCGGCGCTTTCCTACGCCCTGCTCATCCATGAAGTGCCTGTGGCCAGGGGCGCGCTGGAAAAAAACATGCTTCTGGCCAGGGAGTCGCGGGCCAATCTGGAGATGCTCTCGCTAGAGGTGAAGGAGACTAAGCAGTTCCTGCCCGATGTGCCTTCAATTTGGGTGGAAGAGGCCAAGGGAGATCTTCTGGCTCAGGCCGGCATAGGTTGCATGACGCATTCCCGCATCCTGGCCTATCATCTTTCCCTCATGCTGACCCGCCACGCCTCGGAATTCATCGGCCTGCAGCAGGCCAAGTTCCTCTTGGATCGCATGGAGGCCGTGGCCCCCGACTTGGTGCGTGAGGCCACCAGGCTTCTGCCGGTGCAGAAGATCGCCGAAATTTTCCAGCGCCTGGTGCGGGAGCGCATTTCCATCCGCAATCTCAGCGCCATTCTGGAGGCTCTGGTGGATTGGGCGGGCCGCGAAAAAGACATCGTGTTGCTCACCGAGCAGGTGCGCGGTGCGCTCAAGCGCCAGATCAGCTACATGTATTCCGGGGGGCTGAACATACTTCCGGTGGTGCTGCTTCAGCCCGATGTGGAGGATGTGGTGCGCAAGGCCATACGCCAGACTTCCTCCGGGGCCTACCTGGCCCTGGCCCCGGAGACCGGCGCCGCCTTGCTCGCGGCCCTGCACAAGGAAACGGACGCGGCCATGAAGCGCAAGCAGCCCCCGGTTCTACTCACCTCCATGGATATACGCCGCTACGTGCGCCGTTTGATCGAGCCGGAGTTCTATGATCTGCCGGTGCTTTCCTACCAGGAACTGACCCCGGAAATAACCACCCAGCCCGTTGCAAGGATCAAACTATGAGTACGCCCACGGATCTGGCCATACAACTTTGCTACCTGGTGCTCACACTTTCCATGCCCGCCATCGCAGTAGCCTCGTTGTCCGGGCTCCTGGTAAGCATTTTCCAGGCCATCACGCAGTTGCAGGAACAAACTCTGAGCTTCGGGGTCAAACTCATCAGCGTCATTGGCACCATTCTGCTAACGGCGGGCTGGCTGGGCGGTGAACTAGCCCGCTTTTCCAAAACCATTCTGGACAGTTTCTACCTCATGGTCAGGTAGGCTTCCGTGACTGAACTATTCAGCGAAATCATCGCCGGGCCGGCGCTTATTTTTTTTATCGGCTGCGTCCGCCTGATGGTCTTCTTTTTCTTTGTTCCCTTCCTGAGCGGCGAAGCCGTGCCAAGCCAACTGCGTTTTTCCCTGTCCGCGCTGTTAGCCTTCTTTGTGTATCCTATTTTTGCCGGGCTCAATCCCCCTGGATCCGGCCTACCCTTTTTTCTCTGGCTGTTCTGCGTCCTGGGAAAGGAACTCTTGGTCGGTTTCCTCTTGGCCTATACGGCTAGCGTGGTGTTCTGGGCCATGCTTTCTGTGGGCTTCATCATGGATAACCAACGCGGCGCGGGCATGGCTCAGGCCACTGATCCGGTAAGCGGGGAAGCTACGTCGCTCTTCGGCGGTTTTCTGCACCAGACCACGATCTATATTTTTTTCAGCAGCGGCGCGTTTTTGCAGATGCTGCTCCTCTTGCTTTCCAGCTATGGTGTTTGCCCGCCCGGTTTTGAACTGGGGGCCTCGGCGAAAGAGGGCATCCCGTTCTTTCTTCTAGGGCAGTTTTCCCGCCTGATGGTCATGACCATAGTTTTCGCCGCCCCCATCATGCTCGTCTGCCTCTTAAGCGATGTGAGTCTGGGCATCGTCAACCGCATCGCCCCGCAGTTGAATGTTTTTTTTCTCTCCATGCCCATCAAGAGCGCCTTGGGGCTCTTGATGATCATGCTATATATGGGCACTATCTTGCCCCTGATCAACCAGGAGTTGTTTTCCTTCGGCGCCCGTCTGGAAAACATGTGGAACGTGTTGAGATAAATGCATGAGCGAAAAAACAGAACAACCAACCCCTAAACGGCTGCGCGAGTCGCGGGAAAAGGGACAGGTCTGCAAAAGCCAAGATGTGGGGTCCACGGCGGTGCTCCTGTCGGTGTTCGGTATTTTTCTGGGCGCGGGCGTCTTCATCTGGGAAACCTTCTTGCTTATCTTTGGAGCCCCTATGCGGGCCATGAATCAGCCTTTTGCCGTAGCCCTGTCCAATGTGTCCGGAGAGGTATTTTACTTAAGCCTCCAAATTGTGGGCGTGGTTCTGGGTACGGCCATCTGTGCCGGCCTGGCCGCCAATTTAATGCAAATCGGGGTGCTCATCAGCGTTAAGGCGGTTATGCCCAAGCTGGATAAATTGAACCCCTCCCAATGGTTTAAAAAGACCTTTGCCCTGAAAAACCTGGTGGAACTGGCCAAGATCGTCACCAAGACGCTGGTTATGTTCATTGTGGTCAAAATAGCCATTGAGGACAATATCGGTCTCCTCTTGAGCATACCTTACGGCGGTATTGGAGACATAGCCCCGGTGGCGGGCAGCCTCTTTGTTTCGCTTATCTCCAGGGTGGCCCCGGTGTTTCTGGCGCTGGCCGCTGTGGACTATTTTTTTCAGCACCATCAGTATATTAGGGGTCTGAAGATGAGCAAAGACGAGGTAAAAAGAGAATACAAGGAAATGGAAGGTGACCCCCAGATCAAAGGCAAACGCAAGCAGTTGCATCAAGAAATGGCCATGTCCAATACCCTGTCTAATGTGCGTAAGGCCAATGTGGTGGTGACCAACCCGACGCATGTGGCGGTGGCCCTGATTTATGACGAGAAAAAAACGCCGCTGCCCCTCATCGTGGGCATGGGCGAGGGCTTTCTGGCCCAACGTATTGTGGAGGTGGCCAAGGAGGAAGGCATACCGATCATGCAGAATGTCCCTCTGGCCCGCGCCTTGCTGCAGGACGGGGCGGAAAATGAGTATATCCCGGCGGATCTTATCCGGCCGGTGGCTGAAGTGCTGCGCTGGGCGCAG
>WRHT01000175.1 GCA_009783115.1 Desulfovibrionaceae bacterium
GGCAGGCGAACAGGGCCGCCAGCAGAACAAGGCTGGACTGTTCATGGAAATCAGTCAGGAAGCAGGACATGGCCAGGCCGCATAAGGCGGCCACCCGGCTGAACTGGCGCGAGGCCAGGGATTCTTTGCGCTCCAGAGGAACGGAGGCGGCGCAGAAGGCCAGCCCGAGCAAACCTATGAACTGCCGTTGCGGAAACAAATCCGCCAGAATCAACGCCAGAAAACCGAACAACAGGAGCGAACCCGCCCAGACGCTCAGGCTGGTGAAAATTTTGCTGATCCAGGGTTCCCGCCGCCCCTGCCTGGCGGCATCCTCCCGGAAAAAGTCCTCCAGTTCCGTCTGGGGCAAGGCCTCTTTCTCCAGCAGCCAGCGGCTCAAGGCCAGGCGCTCCTCTTCCTCGGCCTTGAAAAACGCTTCCGCGGCGCCGGTTTCCAGGCGCGCCCGCTCCCGCAAGAGCTTGCGCAGATAAAGCACCAGCTTGGATACGCCCAGGCCAAGCCCCAGGATGAGCAGACCGTTGAGCAGCAGGCTGCCGGCAAACCAGTTGTCAATGTTCAGGATGATCCAGGCCAGCAGATAAACGGCGGCGCTCAGGATGGGGCAGGCCATGAGGAAGAGATCCGGCCGCGGGCGGTAATAAAAAAACAAAGCCGCGCCCATGACGGCGAGATAAAGGGGCAGCCCCCAGTCCGGGGAGAGAAAAACGGCGATCGGACGCCTGTAATAGTCATCCATCTGCATCAGCACAATCATTTGCGCGGTGAGCAGGATAAAGGACGCGCCGCCGATGAGGCGGCAGAGGACGCGCCGGGGGTCCAGGGATGTGAAGCGGTGAAGGAGTTCGGCCAGGATCAGGAAAAAGAACTGGACCAGGGAAATTTCCAGCGGCGGAAAACCCGGATGCGCTTCCAGGAAGTACAGGGAAGCCCACAGGCTGGCGACGACCCACAAAGGAACCAAGAGAAGCGCCTCCCGCGCGGCCAGGACCAGGAAGATCAGCAGGAGGCTCCAGGCCCGGAAGAGTTCCCAGGGGTCGGCCCCGGTCTGGTAGATCTGCCCGTACAAGGCCAGGAGCGCGCCGCCGAGAAGCCCCCCGGCCAGCAGGGCCAAGCGCGCGTCATATGGAATTTGGGGTGGAATTTGGGGCGGACTTGCTGGAGGAGCCGCGATCCAACGCAGGCAGACCCAGAGGCCGCAGAGGGCAAACAGGATTTCGGCGATGGCGAATTTGCCCTGGCGGGAAAGATCCTCCCAGTTCCAGGCCAGGAGAAAAATGAGGCCGCAGAGGATCAAAAGCGTGCCCATGAGGGCGAAAAAGCTCTCCATGAAAAGCTTCCAGGCTTCCGGTCCCGGACGAAGGCCGAAGGCGCGGGCCGCGCCCGCATGCGCCTCCGGGGAAATGCTCCCCCGAAGGAAGAGGCCGTCCAGCCAGGACGGCAAACGGACATAGCCGGGGATGAGGCGCAGGCCGGCGGCGTTTTTCCCTTCCATGGGCCTGTTATTCATTTTTGGCAGCGCGGGCAATAGACCGTGCCGCGCCCGGCCACCCGGCAGCTTTGCAGGATGCCTCCGCAGATCTGGCAGGGTTTTCCTCCGCGTCCATAGACCTTAAAATTGTCCTGGAAGGCCCCGGAGTTGCCCTGGGCATCCAGATAGTCGCGGATGGAACTGCCGCAGGCGGCAATGGCCTCGCGCAAAATCTCCTGGACATGCCCGGCCAGGGCAAACAAACGCTCCCCAGGAATCCCCGCGCCCTGGCGATCCGGGCGAATCCCCGCCCTAAAAAGCGATTCATCGGCATAAATATTGCCGATGCCGGCAATGAGACTTTGATCCAGGAGCAAATTCTTGATTTGGCGCTTTTTTCCGGCCAGGGCGGCGGCCAGTTCCTCCGGGCCATGTTCTAGTGGCTCCAGCCCCAGGGCAGCCCAGAAAGGCCATTCCTCCAGGCTTTCCGGGCGCAGGATCCGGCAGTAGCCGAAGGTGCGCGCATCATCAAACAAAAGACGGGCTTCCGGGGCGGACGTCCTGCTGTCCGGGTAAAGATCCAGAATAAGCTTGGTGTGCTTGGGCGGCACGGCCTCCAGGGGGTGAACGAAAAGGTGGCCGGTCATTTTCAGGTGAAAGGCCATGATCAGGGGACGGTTCGAGGCATCGATCAGATCCAGGAGCAGAAGCTTGGCCCGGCGGCGCACCCCGGCTACCTCCGCTCCTTCCAGCAGGGGCAGGAATTCCCGTCCGGCCTGGGGGGTCTTGCCCCCGAAACAGCGCGGGTTGCCCAGAACACGCCGCAACACCTGGGGGGCCAGGGTGCGGGCGATGGTTTCCACTTCCGGCAGTTCAGGCAAAATTGGCTCCAGCGCCGTGAATTCAGGCGGACGGCACTAAAAAAACATAACCGGATCCCCGCGCCTTGCCAAGGGCAAAATAGGTAACGCCCCAGTTTGAATTACAACTAACCCCAATAGCTAAATAGCCGCCCTTGCCCGGAACTCCGTGCCCGTGTTAGGGTAACCGTGCGGCATGGGAGGCGGGGAATGCTTATTATATATACCGGCGAAGGCAAGGGAAAGACCTCGGCCGCGGCAGGACAGGCCCTGCGCGCCCTGGGCCAGGGGCTGCGGGTATCCTTTGCCCAACTGATCAAAAACGACGTGCGGGCCGGGGAGCAGATCATGCTGGGGCAACTGCTGGGAGAAAATTTTTTCATCGGCGGACGCGGCTTCTTTATTCACGAAAAAGATCGGGCCGCGCACACGGATGCGGCGCGGCAGGTGCTGGCCTGGGCCGGGGAACACGCGCCGGCCAGCGATCTCCTGGTGCTGGACGAGGCCTTGTACGCCCTGGAAGCCGGACTGATCCTTGAAGAGGAACTGCGCGCCCTTATTGAGCAATGCCGCCGGGAAAATACCCACCTGGCTCTTTCCGGCCGCGGTCTGCCGGAATGGCTGGCCCAGGAGGCGGATCTGGTCACCAGCATGACCCTGGTCAAACATCCGCATGACACCGGCGCCCAAGGCCGGCCGGGGATCGAATACTGATGGGCGCGCCTGTTCCGTCCATAGCCCCCGTCTTGCCAAAAACGCCGTTTCAGGATACGGAAATTCCCACAGGAGCACACGCATGCGCTTTGTCTGGCTAATCCTTTTCGCCGTCACCTTCTTCGTCGGGGTGCAGTCGGTGCTGAATACGCCCATGGACGCTTATGACGGGGCGACTACCTTCGGTTTTTTCTTCGGCGCCTTTATCCTGCCGCTGGTATTCCTCATCCTGGGCTTGCGCTCCTTCCGGGCGGCCAGGCGGGCCAAGGAAAAGGCCGCGCAAAGTCCATATTCCAAAGGTCCGGGACAATAAAGCAAAAAGGAAAAAACCATGCAAGAGGCCATTTTACGCAATCTGCTCACCCGGCGCAGCATCCGCAAATACCTG
>WRHT01000176.1 GCA_009783115.1 Desulfovibrionaceae bacterium
GCCTGCAACGCCTGCGCCCAGCGCAGCACTTCAGCCACCGGCCGAATAAGATCCGCCGGGATATACTCATTTTCCGCCCCGTCCTGCAGCAAGGCGCGGGCCAGAGGAACATTCTGCATGATCGGTATGCCTTCCTCCCTGGCCACCTCCACAATGCGCTGAGCCAGAAGACCCTCGCCCATGCCCGCGATGATAGGCAGCGGAGTTTTCTTCTCGTCATAAATCAGAGCCACCGCCACATGCGTCGGGTTGGTCACCACCACCTGGGCCTTGCGCACATTGGACAGGGTATTGGACATGGCCATCTCCTGGTGCAACTGCTTGCGCTTGCCCTTGATCTGGGGATCCCCTTCCATTTCCTTGTACTCTCTCTTTACCTCGTCTTTGCTCATTTTCAGGCCGTTGAGGTACTGGCGGCGCTGAAAAAAGTAATCCAGGGCGGCCAGCAGCACAAACACCGGCGCCACCCTGGAGATAAGCGAGACAAAAAGGCTCCCCGCCACCGGGGCGATATCGCCGATGCCGCCGTGAGGGATGCTCAGCAAAAGGCCGATATTATCTTCAATGGCTATTTTGACCACAATAAACATGACAACCGTCTTGGCGATGATCTTGGCCAGTTCGACCAGGTTTTTCAGGGCAAAGGTCTTTTTGATCCATTGGGACGGATTCAACTTGTCCAGCTTGGGCAAGGCCGCCTTCACGCTGATGAGTACCCCGATTTGCATCAGGTTGGCGGCCAGGCCGGCGCAGATGGCTGCGCCCAACACCACACCCACAATACGCAGACTTAAAGAAAAAACCTCTCCGGCCACATTGGGCAGAGCCACGGTAAAGGGTTGATTCATGGCCTGCACAGGCGCCTGAAAGATGAGCAGCAACGTTTCCCAGATGAAGACGCCCGCGCCCAGAAAAACCCCGAACACCACCAGGAGCACTGCCGTAGTGCCCACGTCCTGGCTTTTGCAGACCTGTCCCTTTTCCCGCGCCTCGCGCAGCCGTTTCGGGGTGGGTTGTTCGGTTTTTTCGCTCATGTCGTTGAATCCTTATCTCAACACGTTCCACAGGCCTTCCAGGCGGCCGCCGAAGGAAAACAGCTCCCGGCTGATGAGCGGCAGCAGCGTGCCCATATACAGCATGATCATGAGCAGCCCCAAGGCGCTCTTGATGGGCATGGAGAGAAAGAAGACATTCAGTTGCGGGGCGATGCGGTTGACGATGCCCAGGCTCACGTCGCTGAGCAGGCAGATAAGCATGATGGGGGCGGCGAACACTATGGCCATGACCATCAGGCGGGAAAATTGCCCCAGAAGGAAGAGAGGGATGCCCTCTTTCGCCTGGACGGCCATTTCAAAGCCGGGCGGGCACACGCCGTAGCTTAAGATCAGCAGGAGCAGCATCTGCAGGAACGCGCCGCTGCTGAAAAAAATATAGATTGCGGTCTGATGCAAAAAACCGCCGAAAAGCGACGTAGATTCCCCGCTTACCGGATCAGTGGCCTGGGCCATGCCCGCGCCGCGCTGGTTATCCATGATGAAGCCCACGGAAAGCATGGCCCAGAACACCACGCTCGCCGTATAGGCCAGCAGGAAACCGGCCAGCAGCTCCTTCCCCAAGACGAAAAGCAGCCAGAGGAAAAACGACCCGGATTCCGGCGGCTGCAACCCGGCAAAGGAGGGATAGGCAAAAAGCGCCACCAACACGGACAGGGAAAAACGCAGTTGGGCGGGTATGGCTTCGCCGCTCAAAAAGGGAACCAGGAAAAAGAAGACCAGCAGGCGGCCGCAACCGACAAAGAAAATGAACGCCTGCCCGGCGAGGGCTTCGTTGAACAGCTCCAGCACAAAACCCTACCTGACCATGAGGTAGAAACTTTCCATAATGGTTTTGGAAAAATGGGTCAGTTCCCCGCCCAGCCAGCCTGCCGTGAGCAGGATAGTGGCAATGACGCTGACAAGCTTGACCCCGAAACTCAAGGTCTGTTCCTGCAACTGCGTGACGGCCTGGAAAATGCTCACCAGAAGCCCGGTCAACGACGCCACCGCGATGGCGGGCAGAGAGAGCATGAGCACCAGGTAGCAGACTTGCATGGCCAGATCCGTGGGCGTGCTCATAGTTTGATCCTTGCAATGGGCTGGGTGGTTATTTCCGGGGTCAGCTCCTGGTAGGAAAGCACCGGCAGGTCATAGAATTCCGGTTCAATCAAACGGCGCACATAGCGGCGTATATCCATGGAGGCGAGCAGCACCGGCGGCTGTTTGCGATTCATGGCCGCGTCCGTTTCCTTGTGCAGGGCCGCAAGAAAGGCGGCGCTGGTCTCCGGGGCCAAGGCCAGATATGCTCCGGAGGAAGTCTGTCGTATGGCTTTTCGCACTACATCCTCCACATCGGGCTGAAGCAGCACCACCGGGAGTATGTTCAGCCCCCCGGAATACATGTAGCTGATCTGGCGCTGAAGCGCGCCGCGCACCTGCTCGGTGAGCAGCACGATGTCCTTTTCGCGTCCCGCCCAATCCACCAGGGCCTCCAGAATGGCGCTCAGGTTGCGGATGGAAATGCGCTCCCGCACCAGACGCTGGAAGATTTCAGCGATTTTTTGCACCGGCAGGAGCCTGGTGGCCTCGCGCACCAGGTCGGGGGCCACGGCCTCCATGCGATCCAGAAGGAACTTGGCCTGCTGCAGGCCGATGAATTCCGCGGCGTGGCGGGTCAGCATGAGCGAAAGATGATAGGCCAGGATGCGGGAATGCGTCATGCAGCCTATGCCGGCCTGGGCCAGCAGATCGCCCTTGGCCTCCTCCACCCAGATCGAAGGCACATTGGGCAAGAACTGCTCGGTTTCCTTCACGCTCAGCGAGAGCATCTCCAGATTGGCCCGTGACTCCCTGGCCAGCAGCATGCCCTTTTCCAGCGCGCCCCTGGCCACAGGCACCTCATGGATGAGCAGGGCGTAGGAAAGCGCCTGCAACGACTCGTTGTTGCGCAGATTGATGCCGGGAAAGGGCACCCCCAAGTCAAAATACAGGGCGCGGCGTAGCGAAAGCAGCTCTTCGTTCAGGGCGTCATAACTCAGCGACGCGCCCATTTCGGGAGAAATATCCAGCAAAATGGGTACAGTGGGGGCAAAATCCTCGCCCGGCTTGCTGCGGACGGTCCTGGGCCCGGTCTGGGGGGCCAGGGTACGGGAAAGTTCCTCCCGGCTGTCCTCGCCGGGTTTTTCCCGGCTGATGCGCAAAAGCACATAGCCCACACCGCAAATGACGGCGCCCAGCATAATGAGCTGGGGTTTGGGAAAGCCCGGTATAATGGCCATCAGGGCCACCAAACACCCGGCCAGGGTCAGGGCCTTGGGCTGGGAGAAAATCTGCGTGCCCACCTGGCCGCCCAGGCCTCCGGCGTTCTCCCCTCCGGTACG